>JBBSUZ010000237.1:0-5332 GCA_038233965.1 Rhodothermales bacterium
ACGTAGGCGTCGCCGATGCGGACGATCTTCTCGGGCGCGGCGTCGTTGTCGGGCGGCAGGCGCGTGTCGTCGAACGTCGTGAGGGCGTCCGAGGCGATGGCGATGCGCGAGCCCTTGCGGGCGATGGTGAGCGTGGACAATGCGAGATACGGGATATGGGATGGGGGATGTGCAGATTGCGAACGGGGCGTCTACCCATCCCGCATGGCCCATCCCGCATCCCTCAGAGGTAGATGAGGCGCGCGATGGCGAAGTAGACGCTCAGGCCGACGATGTCGTTGAGCGTCGTCACGAAGGGGCCCATGGCCGAGGCGGGGTCCACGCCGGCGCGCTGGAGCAGGAACGGGACGAGCGCGCCGTTGGTCGTCGCGATGACGATGACCGAGAGCAGCGTCAGGCCGACGGTGAGCGCGAGGCGGACCGGGTCGCCCTCGCCCATCAGCACCACGACGCCGCCGATGGCGAGGCCGAGCACGATCCCGTTCAGCAGCGCCACCACCATCTCCTTGCCGAGGCGGCGGAGGCCGTCGCGCAGGCGCAGGTCGCCGGACGTGAGGCCCTGGACGGCGATGGCGGCGCTCTGGATGGCCGCGTTGCCGCCGGTCGCGGTGACGAGCGGGATGAACGTCGCGAGCACGATGGCCCGCGCGAGCGCACCCTCGAAGCCCTGGATGACGAGGCCCGACACGAACGCGCCGGCCATGCCGACGGCGAGCCACGGCAGCCGGCCGCGCGAGACGCGGAAAACGGACGTCGAGAGCTCCTCGTCGCCCCGGATGCCGACCGCGCGCTGGAGGTCCTCCTCGGCCTCCTCGCGGATGACGTCCACGACGTCGTCGATGGTGATGCGGCCGATGAGGCGGCCCGCGGCCGAGACGACGGGCAGCGCGACGAGGTCGTAGCGCTCCATGATCCGCGCGACCTCCTCCTGGTCCACGTCCGCCCCGACGCTCACGTCGTCGGTCATGATCGCCGCGACGGGCGAGTCGGCCGGCGCGAGCAGGATCTGCGTCAGTGACGCCACGCCGACGAGGCGGCCGGCGGCGTCGATGACGTAGACGGCGTAGACCGGGTCCACGGTGTCCGCGAGGGCGCGGACGGCCTCGGTCGTCTCGGCGATGGTGGCGGTGTGCGGGACGGCGATGAGCTCGGTCCCCATCAGCCCGCCCGCCGTGTCCTCGTCGTAGCGCAGGAGGGCCTCGACGTCGTGGGCGTCCTCGAGCTGCGTCAGGACGGACTCGGCGCGGGCGACGTCGACGTCGGCGAGCACGTCGGCCGCGTCGTCGGTGTCGAGGTTGTCGAGCAGTTCGACCAGTTCCTCGGTCGTGAGGCCTTCGAGGAGGTCGGCGCGGTCGGTCGAGTCCAGCTCGGCGACGGCCTCGGACGTCTCCTCGCCGGGCATCCACCGCACGACCTGCTGCGCGGCGTCCTCGGGCAGGTACGCGAGCAGGTCCGAGAGGTCGGCCGAGCGCAGGTCGGCGACGAGGTTGAGCACCATCCCCTTCTGCCCGGCCTCGACGAGCGCGGCGACGTCGTCTACGAGCCCGTCGCGGACGTCGAGGTCGATCGGGTCGGGCGAGGCGAGGTCGGGCACGGGGCGGCGGCGGGCGTGAGGGAAGATCGCCCTCGCGGGATGCGTGATGGGGGGATACGGGATGGGCAGCTTCGGTCCACGTGGCGCGTCTGCTCATTCCGACTGCTCATCCCGCATCCCGGCGCGCGGACGTGCGCGATCCCCTATCCCGCCACGAGCGCCTGCGCGAGGACGACGAACTGCTCGGGCGGGACGGCCTCGGGGCGGAGCGTCTCGAAGGCGGCCGGCATCGCGCGGCCGGCCTGTGCGAAGAGCGGCGCGACGCTGTTGCGGAACATCTTGCGGCGCTGCCCGAAGGCCGCCTTCACGACGCGCTGGACGGCCTCGAACGGCACGTCGGGCGGCGCGACCGTGAAGTCGATGGCGACGACGGCGCTCTCGACGTTCGGCGGCGGGTGGAAGGCGGTGCGCGGGACGTCGAAGAGCGGGGTCGCGCGGGCGAAGAGCTGGAAGTAGACCGAGATCGTCCCGTAGGTCTTGGACCCGTGCGGCGCGACGAGGCGGTCCGCCACCTCCTTCTGCACCATCACGACCGCCCGGCCGACGTGGTCGCGGGCCTCGAGCAGCCCGAAGAGGATCGGCGACGTGATGTAGTACGGCAGGTTGCCGACGACGGTCAGCGGAGGCTCGGAGGACGGCGGGCCCGCGTCTCCCTCTTTCCTCTTTTCGTCCCGGTCCTCCCTCACCCGCTTCCAGTCCACCGCCAGCACGTCCGCCTCCTGCAGGTCGAGGTCGGGGAAGCGGTAGCGGAGGTGGTGCAGGGCTTCGGGGTCGATCTCGATGGCCGTGAGGTCCGGGTACGTCCGCAGCAGCTCGGCCGTGAGCACGCCCTCGCCCGCCCCGATCTCGACGACGTGCGAGCCGACCGGCGCCTGGACGGACTCGGCGATGGCCTGCACGACGGCGGCGTCTGTAAGGAAATGCTGGCCGAGGCGCTTTTTGGGACGGACCGACATGGGCGGGCGAAAGGTGTCGGGGCAGGATAGCCCGCCGGCAGGCGCGGGAGTGCGACGCGCCCCGTCCTCACCGGACCGTCTTGCGGCGGTTTTTGACGTAGTCCTCGAAGAGGAAGCCGCCGAGGTCGTCGAGGCGCGAGTAGTAGGCGCGGCCCTTGTTGGTCTCCGTCAGCTGGCGCACGAAGTCCTGGAGGGCCGGGTCGCGGGCGATCATGAACGTCGTGATCGGGATGCCCTCGCGGCGCGCCATCGCGCCCTGGTCCAGCACCTTGTTCACGATCTGGCGGTCCAGCCCGTACGGGTTCTTGTAGAGCCGGCCGTTGACGAAGTGGGCGGACGGCTTGCCGTCCGTGATCATGAAGATCTGCTTATTGCGGTTTTTGCGGCGCTTGAGGATGGTCCGTGCGCGCTCGAGCCCGGCCCGCGTGTTGGTGTGGTACGGGCCGACCTGAAGGAACGGGAGGTCCTTGATCTCGACCTCCCACGCGTCGTCGCCAAAGGCGACGATATCCAGGGTGTCCTTGGGATACCGCGTCGTGATGAGCTCGGCGAGCGCGAGCGCCGTCTTGCGCGCTGGCGTGATGCGGTCCTCGCCGTAGAGCACCATCGAGTGCGAGAGGTCGATCATCAGGACCGTGGCCACGCTGGTGTGGTGGTCCGTCTCGAAGACCTCGAAGTCCTCGGGCGTGAGCGAGAACTCGGAGTCGCGGCGGTAGGCGTTCGAGAGCGTGGCCGTGACGTCGAGGTCGGCCACGGAGTCGCCGAAGTCGTAGGGGCGCGTCTCGGGCTGGCGCTCGTCGCCGGTGCCGGCGAAGGGCGTCTTATGGGAGCCGCGGCCCGCCCGGCGGAGGTTGCCGAAGATGTCCTCGAGGGCGCGCTCGCGCAGGCCGCGCGTGGTCTTGCCGGTCACTTGGACCTCGCCCGTCTGCTCGTCGCGGTCGATGAAGCCGCGGTTCTTGAGCTCCTCGATGAAGTCGCCCAGGCCCATGCCCTCGTCCGAGATGCCGTACTGCTTGTCGACGGCCGTGAGCCAGCGGAGCGCCTCGTCGGCGTCGCCGCCGGTGTGCATGAGGAGCTGCTGGAAGAGGTCGAAGAGGGTGTCGAAGGTGGTGCGGCCGGCGGCGTGGCGGGCGTCGTCCCACTCGGCATACTGGAAGGTCATCGGTGCGTCGCGTCGTGTGGGGGTGCTCACCCGGAACGGCGCGCGGCGTTCCGTCCGTGCACGAAAACGCCCCGCCTCGGATCGTCCGGGGCGGGGCGCGACAGCCGACGCGGGCGGCGTCAGTCCGGCAGACCGTACGCCCGCGCGACGGCGGCGTAGTTGGTCATGTCGACGCTCTGCTTGGCGGCCGTCGCCGGGATCGCGACGACGCGCATCTCGAGGCGGTCAGCGCCCTGGCGGACGCCGGCCGCGTCGCTCCGCTGCGGGACGATGGCGTCGAACAGCGTCGCCGGGTTGGTGCCGAAATCGCGGGCCGCGGCCGACGAGACGACGTCGAAGTAGAGGTCCTGGTTGTCGAACGAGTACTCGTAGGACGCCGTGTAGCCGACGACGGGGATGGTCGTCGTCGTGCCCGGCGTCGGGCCCTGTGCGAGGACGATCTCGTCGAAGGCGCGCGAGATCGGCAGCGCCGAGTACGTCGGGTCGGTCTGGGCGGACTGGTTGTTGACGAGGTAGCTCTTGATGTAGAGCGCGACCATGGCGCCATCGCCGGCCGTCGCGAGCGCACGCTCGACCGCGGTGCGCGTCGTGCCCGAGTCGATGTCGTCGCTCTGGTAGGACGCCGTGCGGGTGTCCGTGCTGACGCTGTAGCGCCGGGCGTCGAGCGAGAAGTCGACGAAGCGGGCGCCCGCGGTCGTCGTGCCCGAGCCCTGGCCGTCGTAGTAGCCGTCGTCGTAGCCGTTGTCGTACGTGGACGAGTCGCAGGCGGGGAGCGCGAGCAGGGCGCAGGAGAGAAGCAGAAGGCGGCGCATCGGTGCGGGGGGCAGAGGTGGACGGGGAGGACGAGTGAAGGGCCGCCGGCCGTGTGCGGCGGGTAACGAACCCCGAACGCGCGACATGCGAAACGTCCACCCCGGAAGGCGGACGTTTCACACAAACCGGTCAGGAGCGGCCCGCGTCAGGCGCGGCGGCCGAAGGCGTAGGCGCCCGAGACAGCCGCGATCTTGGCGAGATCCCACGGGATGAACCGGGCCCAGCCCATGTCGAGCGCCGCCATCCACGAGAGGTCGCCGGAGACGGTGTGGAGCACCGCGACGCCGCAGGAGAACAGGACGAGCGAGCCGACGAGGAGCGCGAAGGCGGACTGACCGAGCGTCCGCGTGCGCTCGGTGACCGCGCCGGCGACGAGCGCCACGAGCGGGAACGCGAGCAGGTAGCCGCCCGTCGCGCCGATAAGGTGCGCCAGGCCAGACGCGCCGCCGGAGAACACGGGCAGCGCCAGCCCGGCGAGCAGGTACAGGCCCATCGCGAGGAAGCCGTTGCGGCGGCCGAGCACGAGGCCGGTGCCGTACACGGCGACGGTCTGGAGCGTCAGCGGGACCTCCCAGAGGTAGAACCGGAGCTCCACCTGCGCGAGCACCGCCGTGATCGCCGCCGCGGCGACGATGGTGACGATCTGGAGGGCGAGCGGGAGGTCGGCGGACCGGAGACGGTCCAGAGCGACGGGGCGACGGGCGGCGAGGGCGACAGACATAGCGGTCGTGGGGCGGGATCGGGCCAAGATACGGGATGGGGCCGGACCATCGGCGTATCGGCACATGAACCGCGCGTGTTGAATGC
>JBBSUZ010000238.1:0-5322 GCA_038233965.1 Rhodothermales bacterium
GAGATCACGATCAAGAAGTCCAAGATCCGCGGCGAGACGTCGCAGGGCATGATCTGCGCCGAGGACGAGCTCGGCATCGGCACGAGCCACGACGGCATCCTGGTGCTGGACGAAGACGGCCTCGCGACCGCGCCCGGCACGCCCTTCGCCGACTACCTCGACGCCCGCGGCCTGCGCCCCGGCGACGCCGTGCTGGACGTCAACGTGACGCCGAACCGGCCCGACGCGACGAGCCACCTCGGCGTCGCTCGCGACCTCGCCGCCCTCACCGGCGTGCCGCTGCGCCTGCCGGAGGTGACGATGCCCGATGCCTCGGTCCCGCTGTCCATCCCGGTGACGGTCGAGGACGCGGACGGATGCCCGCGCTACGCCGCGCTCGTCGTCGAAGGCGTCACCGTCGGGCCGAGCCCGGACTGGCTCCGCGACCGCCTCACCGCCATCGGCGTGCGCTCGGTCAACAACGTCGTCGACGTCACCAACGTCGTCCTCCACGAGACGGGCCAGCCGCTCCACGCCTTCGACCTCGACCGCCTCGCCGGCCCCGAGATCGTCGTCCGACGCAGCCGCGCGGGCGAGACGATCGAGACGTTGGACGGCGCGAAGCGGGACGTCCCCGAGGGCACGCTGCTCATCTGCGACGCGGACGGGCCCGTCGCCATCGCGGGCGTCATGGGCGGGGCGCGGACCGAGGTCACGGACGCCACGACGCGCGTGCTGATCGAGTCGGCCGCGTTCGACGCGCCGTCCGTGCGCCGCGCGTCCAAGCGGCTCGGGCTGAGCACGGACGCGAGCTACCGCTTCGAGCGCGGCGTGGACGAGACCGCCCAGCTCCGTGCCGCCGCCCGTGCCGCCGCCCTGCTCGCCGAGGTCGCCGGCGGCACGCTCGCGCCGGGCGTCGCCGACGTCGTGTCGCGGCCGTACACGCCGCGCACCGTGACGCTGCGGCTGTCGCGCGTCGCGCGCCTGCTCGGCGTCGCCGTGCCCGAGGCCGAGGCGCGCCGCCTGCTGACCGCCATCGGCTTCGAGACGACCGGTGACGCCGAGGCGCTCACGGTCGCCGTCCCGCCGTGGCGGCCCGACGTCACGCGCGAGGTCGACGTGGTCGAGGAAGTCGCCCGGCTCGTCGGGCTGGACCGCCTGCCGACCGTCGCCACCGTCCCGGTCGCGCTCGCGCCCGTCCCCGAAGACCCGACGTTCTCGCTGCTGGACCGCATGCGCCGCCGCGCCGCCGTGCTCGGCTTCCACGACGTCGCCACCAACTCGCTCGTCTCGGCCGCGACGGCCGCGGCCTACGCCGACCCGGCGTGGAGCGGGCACGCCCGCTCTGTCGTCGAGACGCTCAACCCGGTCTCTCAGGACATGGCCGTGCTTCGCCCGAGCCTCCTGCCCGGGCTGGCGCAGGCCACGGCCTACAACGCCGCGCGCGGCGCCGACGCGCTCCGCCTCGTGGACGTCGGCCACGTCTACGGCCGCGCGCTCGACGGCGAGACGACCGTCGTGGCGGGCTACCGCGAGACGCCCAGCCTCGCGCTCGCGATGGCGGGCCTCGCCGAGCGCGCCGCGTGGGACCGCCCCGCCCGGCCCGCCGACGTCTACGACCTCAAGGGCATCGTCCTCGACCTCCTCGCCGACGCCGGCGTGACGGGCCTCACCGAGACGGCCGAGCCCGAGCCGTCGTCCGCGACGGCCTACCGCCTCGTCCTGACGGCGCAGGGCCAGCGCGTCGGCGTCGTCGGTCGCCTGTCGGACGCGCTCGCGGGCGACGTCCGCGGCGGCCTGTTCGTGGCCGAGATCGACGGCGATGCGGTCGCCCGCGTCAGCACGCTCGGCGCGACCGTCCGCTACGCGGCGATCTCGCGGCACCCGGCCGTCGAGCGCGACGTCGCCGTGGTCGTGCCCGAGGGAACGGCGGCGGGCCCGCTGCTCCAGACGATCCGCGATGCCGCCGGCCCGCTGCTCCAGTCCGTCCGACTCTTCGACGTCTACCGCGGCGACCGCATCCCGGCCGGCACGCAGTCGCTCGCGTTCGCGCTCACGCTCGGCGCGGACCGGACGCGGCGCGACGCCGAGGTCGACGGCCGCGTCCGCCGCGTCGTCGGGGCCCTGGAGCGCGACCATGGGGCGACGCTGCGGCAGTAACCGTCGACGCACGGACGATGAGTTGCGATGAGGGTTTGAGGCCTGGCGGTCTGAGGGTGCCTGACGTTCTACGTCGAAACACCCCTCAAACGCCACCCCTCAAACCGCCTTATCTGCACGACCGCGCCGCCCGCCCTATCTTGGCGCAGTCCCCCACGCACGACGCCCCGATGGAGCCCGACAGTCTGTCCCGACCCGGCGAGGCGAGCCGCACGCCGCCGGCCGAGTGGCGCACGCTGGCGCGGCTGCGCGAGCGCGTCGAGGCGGCCGCCCGCGAGATCGAGCGCCTCCGCACCGACAACGCCGCCCTCGCCGCGCGCGTCGGCGAGTTGCAGGACGCCGTCGGCGACGACGGCCCCGCGCCGTCTCTGCCTGGCGACCCCGACACCCTTCGCGCGCGCGTCAAGGGCTTCATCGACGCCATCGACGACGTTCTCGCCGCCGACCCGACCGGCGGAGCCCCCACGGACGCCTCGCTGCGCGACGCCTCGCCCAGCGACGCCTCGCCCGACGCGCCATGAGCGACTCCGCGCCGATCTCGATCCGGGTCCGCATCCTCGACCGCGACTACCCGCTCCGCGTCGCCCCCGGCGACGAGGACTACACCGTGCACCTCGCCCAGCGCGTCGACGAGCGGCTGCGGCGGCTGCGGCAGGCGCTCCCGGGCCAGCCCGACCTCACGCACGCCGTCCTCGCGACGCTCGAGATCGCCGAGGAGCTCTACGCCGCGCGGGCCGAGACCGACCGCCTCCGGGCCCGCATCGAACTCGAGGCGTCGGCGCTGTCGGACCGGATCGACGACGCGCTCGGATAGCCGAGACCCGGCCCCCGTCAACGGGCATTTCACTGCCCCTGCGGAACCGCTCGCCGCTGCCGCGCGAACACACAGAGCGGCACCGCCGGGCTCGTCCCGACGCGCCGCACACCGGCTTGTAGCCACTGCATGGGAACCTGTACAGCGTTTATCGCGGGGGTCCCGCTTAGGACCTGACCACCAGGCCGCACCCGCTTGCGGGTTGCCTCGCGCGGGATTCCCGTGGCAGGCGCCGCGGAAGGAGCGAGGGTCCGGAGGGCTCCCACTGTTTTGACGAGCAGGTTCTCGTCTCAATGCTGCAGGCTGGTGCCCTCTGGGCCCGCACCCGCGACGGCGAATCGCCGCGGAGTGCCGTGCCGCCACCGCCCCGGAGGCCCTCGTGCGCCTCCGGGGCGTGCCGCATTCCCACCCGCCGCCCCTTCTCGATGGACGTGCTCGCCGCCCTCGTGCTCGCTGCCCTCGCCGCCGCTGTCGGCTATGCCGGCGCGCGCTTCACGCGGGCGGGCGCGGCCGAGCGCCGTTTCGCCGAGGCGTCCGCCGAGGCCGAGGCCGCCGCTCAGGCCGCCGAGTCCGAAGTCGCCGCGTTCCGCCGCGACCACGTCGAGACGGCGCGCGTCGAGGTCGCTCGGGCGCGTGAGCAGGCGACGCGCGAGCGCAACGAAGTCGCCCGCGAGCGCGACGACGTCCGCCAGCAGCAGCAGCGCCTCGACGCCCAGACGACGACGGCGACCGAGCACCTCACGCGCGCCCGCACTGAGGCCGACGCCCTCCGCGAACGCCTCGACGACCGTGCCGCGCAGCTCGCCGAGCGCGAGACGACGATCACGCAGGCCGCGAGCGCCGTCGACGCGCTCGTCGCCGAGGCGACAGCCCGCCGGACGGAGGCCGACGCGCTGCAGGAGCAGATCCAGACGCTCGCCCGGACGGCGGGCCGCCGCCAGCAGGAGGTTGCGGCCCGAGAGCAGGACGCCGAGGCCGCCGAGGCGCGACTCGCCTCCGAGACCGAGCGGCTCGACCGCATGACCGAGGAGACGCTCCAGACGCTCGAGCGCGCCGCCGCGCTCGGTCGGGACGAGGCCCGCGCCCAGCTCACGGCCGAGATGACGCGCGAGGCGCGGCTCGAAGCGGCCGGCCAGATCAAGGACGCCCGCGACGAGGCGCACCGGACCGCCCAGCGCGAGGCGCAGAAGGTCATCCTCAAGGCCATCCAGCGCATCGCCGCCACGACGACCATCGAGCACACGGTGACGGCCGTGCCGCTGATGTCCGAGGACATGAAGGGCCGCGTCATCGGCCGCGAGGGCCGCAACATCCGCGCGTTCGAGGCCGCGACGGGCATCGAGGTCATCGTGGACGACACGCCGGACGCCGTGCTCGTGTCGGGCTTCGACCCGGTCCGCCGCGAGGTCGCGCGGGTCGCGCTCGTGCGCCTGCTCGCGGACGGCCGCATCCACCCGGCGCGCATCGAGGAGGTCGTCGAGGCCGTCCGCGCCGAGGTCGAGGAGGAGGTCGTGATGGCGGGGGAGCAGGCCGCGCTCGAGTTGCAGAGCCACGGCCTGCACCCCGAGCTCGTCCGCATGGTCGGGCGCATGAAGTACCGCACGAGCTTCGGCCAGAACCTGCTCGCTCATTCCATAGAAGTCGCCAAGCTCGCCGCGCTCATGGCGGCCGAGCTCGACCTCGACGCGCGCAAGGCCAAGCGCGCCGGCCTGCTCCACGACATCGGCAAGGTGTCCGAGGAGAACCTCGAGCAGCCCCACGCGATCGTCGGCATGGAGCTGTGCCGGCGCTACAAGGAGCACCCGGACGTCTGCAACGCCGTCGGGGCGCACCACGACGAGGTGCCGATGGCGACGCTCATCGCGCCGCTCGTGCAGGCCGCCGACGCCGCTTCGGGCGCGCGGCCGGGCGCGCGCCGCGAGTCGCTCGAGCGCTACGTGCAGCGCCTCAAGGCGCTCGAGGACATCGCGACGAGCTTCGAGGGCGTCGTGCAGGCCTACGCCATCCAGGCCGGCCGCGAGGTCCGCGTGGTCGTGGACACGGAGATCGTTTCGGACGCCATCGCCGAGTCGCTCGCGCTCGATGTCTCGCGGCGCATCGAGAAGGAGATGGAGTACCCGGGCCAGATCAAGGTGACCGTGATCCGGGAAGTCCGCGCCATCGCCGTCGCGCGGTAGCATCCGGCCGGAGTGCCGTCGTGAGCCGCGGGTGCGGGCAGGCCGATGCGGCGCACGTGCTGAACACGAGCGGCGAACTTCCGGTGCGGCATCGCGTGGTACCGCAAGGCCGTCCCGACGTTGTGCGACGCGCTCGAGGCGGTGCGGATTGAGCTGGGACGCACGGCGGTTTCTGAGACGTCGGAGATGCAC
>JBBSUZ010000239.1:0-5292 GCA_038233965.1 Rhodothermales bacterium
CGCGGCGACGGCCCGCCCGTCGTCTACTCGTCGTCCATCGAGCGCATCTCGTTCAAGGAGCACGACGACCGCAAGGGCTTCGTCCTGATCGAGATCGAGCCCGCCGGGCCTGACTCTGCCGGCAAGACGACGACCTACACGTTTGTCGACACGCCCGCGCGCCGCTTCGTCCCGCTCGAGGTCGACGCGACGGGCACGGCCGACCCGACGGCCCGCGTCATCGCCGAGGTCTCGAAGCACGACGTCACCGACGCCGTCGTGCGCGTCCGCTACACGGCCGACGAGAACCAGCACGTCGACGTCTCAGCCGTGCGCGAGGCGCTCGCCGCGGCCGACACCGTCGCGGCCATCGAGCGTGACGTGCCGCCCGTCGTGCGCCGGCAGCGGACGACCGTCCGCACCGATACGTCGCTCAAGGACGCCGTCGAGCGGTACGTGGACCAGCACGAGACGCTCGGCAAGATGAAGGACGCCCTCGTCGCGGCCGCCCTCGATCTCGACGACGCGCTCGACAGCACGGCGAGCTGAAGCGGCCGAACGGGAGCGGCCGGGCTGAAACGCAGACGCCCCGGCACTCAGAGAGCGCCGGGGCGAGCGCGCCGAAGCCGGCGCTGTACCGCGTACGGGATTTGAACCCGTGTTACCGCCGTGAGAGGGCGACGTCCTAGGCCTCTAGACGAACGCGGCAGGACCCGCTCGACCCGAGCGGACGCCCAAGATACGGGCCTCTGCGGCCGGCCTCAATCGTCCAACGTCATCTTCACGTGCTCGATTCCGGCCTCGCCGAAGAGGTCGCCGTGGGGCGCGAACCCGAACGAGGCGTAGAAGCCGGCGAGGTGCGACTGGGCGTGCAGCGCAAACCGCGTAAAGCCAGCCGCGCGCGCCTCGGCCAGCGCCACCGAGACCATCTCGCGGGCGATGCCGCGCCCGCGAAACGGGACGAGGACGGCGAACCGCTCCAGCTTCGCCACGTCCCCGACGGGCCGCCAGCGCGCGCACGCGACCGGCTCCGCGCCGAGCGTCGCGAGGAGGTGGTGAACCGTCCGGCCGCGCGCATCGGCAGCGTCGTGTGCGTCCCATTCCTCGTCCGGCGGGCAGGCCTGCTCCTGCACGAAGACGGCCTCGCGGATGGCACGCACGGCCTGCCAGTCGGCCTCGTCGATGATCTCCCGGATCGTCAGGGGCGCGGTCACAATGCTGCCAGAAGGAACTCCGCGATGAGCGATCGCGCCGTCCCGAACTCGATCACGGCGGAGTGGCTGACCTCGGGAATCGTCTCGAAGCGGCGGCGCGCCTCGGGCGTGCTGGAGCCGAGCGCGCGGAGGCGCTCGAAGTGCTCGTACGGCACGACCCCGTCCGGGTCGGCGTGGACCACGATCGCCGTGGGGAGGCGGCTCGCGAGCGCGACGGCCGAGAGCTCGAGCATCTGCAGGCGCGCCTCGCCGAGCGAGATCGAGCCACTCGCGAGCGCCCGAGCCGGCGCGAGCAGAGCAGTCGCAGCAGGCAACTGACTGGCCAGACCGCCCGAGAGCGCCCGGCGGACGTCCGTCCGGACCGTCGGGGCGAAGAGGTCGGTGACGGCGCCGACCGGGGCGAGGGTGCGGAACCGGCCCGGCGCGCGCTCGGCCGCGAGCAGCGCTACCGTCCCGCCGCGCCCGACGCCGATCACCCCGATCCGGCTCCTGTTCGCCCGCGGGACCGCCCCGACGTTCTCGGCGAGGGCGAGCACGTCGAGCACGTCCGCGCGGTAGGGATCTGCCGGAAGGTCGGAGGCCGTCGTGATCGGTGCCGAGGTCGGCCCGGCGCCGCGCGTCGTGAGCGTCGCGCCCCGCAGGGCGAGGGCGATCTGGACCGTCCGCCGGTCGAGGCCGACGACGTTTCCGCCGGTCAGGAACGCCGCCTCGCTGGCATCGCCGGAGCCGTCCGGAAGGATGAGCACGACGGGCGCACTCGGATCGCTGCCGGGGTCGGTGACGGGGATGCGCGCAACGGCGTACGCGACGGCGCGGCCCTGCTCGTCGCGGAGGGCCAGGCGCGTGTAGCGCGTGCCGTCGGTGTCGGGCTGGAGATCGGTCGAGACGACCCGCGTCACACGCGGCGCGTTCGTGCCGCCGGTCCTCTGGAGGCGGGCCGCGACCGAGTCGCGCTCGGCGTCCGTCGGGGCGGCGAAGAGAGCCGTGAGGTTGACGCCAGCGACGATCTCGGCCGCGTTCGGGTCGACGCAGTCCGCCAGGCCGGGACACTCTGGCGTGGGCTGCTGGGTGTCGCACGCGGCGAGGGTGAGGACGGCGAGGGCGGCGAGGGCGGAGCGCATGTGGGAGCGGGGTGTGCTGGCGGAACGCAGAGCGCGGGCCGCGGCAGCTGCCACGGCCCGCGCTGGGACGCCCGCATATCAGGCAGGGTCCGCCGGTCCGGCCTTAGTGCACCACGGCGAGCTGCGCCGCGCCCGTGCCGGTGACGTACTGGCCGAGGAACTGCTCGGTCTTGGGCAGGCTGCCCGGCATCGCGCGCGGGTTGTGCTGGCTGAACGTGGCGCCGGCCGGGAGCGCGTCCGAGTACGTGTTGAACTCGTAGGCGCCCATCGGGCGGGACGCCGTGGCGGCCATGTCGAAGGCGGTCGAGACCGGGTACGGCACGACGGGGTCCGCGGTGTGGTGATGCACCTGGATGTTGCGCATCTGGCCCGTGAACAGCGACGCCGAGCGGCGGACGACCTCGAGGCGCGCGCGGGCGTAGTCCGCGCTCGCGTTGTACGTCTGGTTCGGGCCCTGGAGCGGCGCGAGGACGTTGGCGAGGATGAACGGCGCGCCCGGGAAGGCGAGGAACTGCGGGCTGCCGCCGAGGACGCCGATGCCGAGCCCCTGGATCGACGCGCTGAAGAAGTCCGTCGGGCCGTAGTACTCGGTCGTGGCCTTGACACGCGCGTCGCGGACGTTGTGGAGCAGCGCGGTGTTGGCGCCGCGGCTGTAGCCGAGCGCGCCGATGCGGGCGTTGTCGGTGGCGGCGGCGAACTCGTCGCGGCCGAGCACGGCCGAGAGGAGCATCATCGCGTCGTCGACGTCGTAGTCCCACGGGCTCGGGCTGCCGCCGGAGCGGAAGGGCCCGCCGAGGACGGCCTCGAAGGGCTGCGTGCCGAGCGGCTCCGAGCGGTAGCTCGGGAAGACCTGAACGGTCGTCGAGGCGAGCGTCGGGTAGATCGAGGCGACCGCGAGGACGTCCGCGTTCGGGTCCGCGTTGGGCGTCGCGGCATAGACGCCGCTGTCGCCGCCGTGGTGCACGACGATCACGGGCAGGTTGGCCGCGCCGGCGGGCACGCGGACGAAGCCGTAGTGGCGCGCGTCGCCGCCCGACCCGGGGCCGCTCGTGATGAGGTGCGAGACGACGTAGAGCTTCGCGCCGCCGGGCAGCGTCGCCGGGGCCGAGACCTGGATGCCCGTCGCCATCATGGCCGCGCCCTGGCGGGCGGCCCAGTCGGCACGGACGGCCGCGATCTCGGGGGCCGTCGCCGGCGCGAAGAGGCGCGTGAAGTTGACGCCGCCGATGATCTGGTCCGAAGACGGCAGCGGCTCGTCGGTGCCGCTGTCACAGGCCGGCAGGGCGACGGCGAGGGCGAGAACGACGGCGACGAGCCGCCAGGGGGAATGCGAGCGCATGCGCGGTGGGTATGGGGAAGATGGGGCCGAAGATAGAGCGCGAAACCGCCGGATTCGGAACCGCTTGCGCCCGCTCTAGCCCGGCGACGGGGGGAGGCACGCGGAGCCCTCTCCGGCGTTTCTCCACAACATCGGCCGCGCGGAGGCCGTAATACTCGGAAGCCACAGATCCCAGTGTTCCAGGACGCCTCGGCGTCCAGCGTCTCCCCTCCGGATGTCTGCCCCGATCTATCTCGACTACAACGCCACGACGCCCGTCACCGAGGACGTGCTCGACGCGATGATTCCGTTTTTCCGCGACCACTTCGGCAACCCGTCGAGCGACCACGCCTTCGGCTGGGCCGCCGACGAGGCCGTCCGGCAGGCCCGCGAGCGGACCGCCCGCGTCATCGGCGCGACCCCGCGCACGATCCTCTTCACGAGCGGCGCCACCGAGTCCATCTCGCTCGCGCTGCACGGCCTCGGCGAGGTCTACGGCGGCCGCCGCCACCACATCGTCACCGTCGCGACCGAGCACAAGGCCGTCCTCGAGACCTGCGCCGCGCTCGAGCGCGAGGGCTTCGAGGTGACGACGCTCGGCACGGACCGCCAGGGCCGCCTCGACCTCGACGAGCTGCGCGACTCGCTCTCGGACAAGACGCTCGCCGTCGCGGCCATGTGGGCCAACAACGAGACCGGCGTGCTCCACCCGATGCGCGCCATCGCCAACATCGCCCACGAGGCCGGCGCGCTGCTCATGTCGGACGCGACGCAGGCCGTCGGCAAGGTGCCGGTGGATGTCGAGGCGGCGGGCGTGGACCTGCTCGCCATCTCGGCGCACAAGTTCTACGGCCCGAAGGGCATCGGCGCGCTGTACGTCCGCCGCCGCGGGCCTAACGTGCGGCTCGCGCCGCTCCACAACGGCGGCATGCAGGAGGACGGCCTCCGCGCGGGCACGCTCAACGTCCCGGCCATCGTCGGCATGGGCACCGCGGCGACGCTCGCGCGGCGCGGCCTCGCGGCCGAGAACGCCCGCCAGACGGCCCTCCGCGACCGCTTCGAGGCCAACCTTGTCGCGGCCGTCCCGACGGCGCGCGTCGTCGCGCAGGAGGCGGACCGCCTCCCGAACACGTCGTACGTCCTCTTCGAGGGCGTCCGCGCGGGCGACCTGCTGCCGGCGCTCCACGGCCTCGCCGCCTCGACCGGCGCCGCCTGCCAGACGACGGCCCAGCAGCCGTCCCACGTCCTGACGGCGATGGGCTACTCGGACGACGAGGCCTTCTCGGCCGTCCGCTTCTCGCTCGGCCGCCCCTCGACCGCCGCCGACGTCGACGCGGCCGTGGCGCAGGTCGCAGAGGCCGTCCGCTCCGTCCGCCACCGCGTCGCCGCGTGAGAGGTTGAAGGGTTGAAGGGTTTGATTGAAGTGGTTCCATCGGTCCCGCCGCAGTCAACAAAAATATGTCATCCTGAAACGAGTTCAGGATGACAACGAGTGGGGTTGTGCGTGATTACGGCCCACGGCCCACGGCCCACGGCCCACGGCCCACGGCCCACGGCCCACGGCCCACGGCAAACCAATCCACCGCCATGACTGACTCCGGGCTCATCGTCAACCGCGTCGCGCAGAGCGCCATCGAGACGCTCGACCTCGCGGCCATCC
>JBBSUZ010000240.1:0-5208 GCA_038233965.1 Rhodothermales bacterium
CGCGCCGCCCCATCGCGCGCCGCCCCATCGCGCGCCGCCCCATCGCGCGCCGCCAGCGCGTCACCCCGCCTCGGCGCGGCGGCGGGACGCAACGGCCGTCTCGGCGACGAGCGCGACGAACGCGAGCGCGAGCGCCCACGTCCACAGCGGCGTGCCCGTGCCAGAGGCTGCGGCCAGCCCCGCCCCGTCCCGCCCGTCCACGACGCGGACCGGCCGTCCCGTCACCGCCTCCAGCCGGCGTGCGGCCTCGTCCGGGGCCAACGCCGCCGGGTCCGACTCGCGCGCCGACTCGTTCACCGCGACCGTTCGCAGGACGCGCTCGCCCTGCAGGATCTGGTAGAGGCCCGTCGAAGTGACGGCGTCCAGGCTCAGCACGACGCCGCCCGTGACCGCGCGCTGAACGGCCGCGACGGTCTGCCCGTCCGGCCCGACGAGGCGGAGCGGGTCGGACGATGCCGTCTCGATGCGGACCGATCGTCCGGCATCGTCCGCCGCGTCGCCGGGTGTCGACCCGGAGGCGAGATAGGCGATGGAGCGGACGACGAGCGGAACGAACAGGCTGCGCTCCGTCAGGTCGGACCACGCCGGGTCCGGTGCGACGCCGAACAGGAGCGTCTTCCCCGCACCGCGGCGGATCTCGTGGAGCAACGGCGGACCAGCGGCGAGCTGCATCACCGTCCGCTCGTCACCCCGGCCGGGTGTGTAGCGGGCGGCCTGGAAAACCTCCGGGCTGTCGACGGTCGGCGTCGGTGTGTCGAAGAGGCCCGAGAAGATGGGGTGGCGGAGGTCGGTCGAGGCGAGGCCGCCGCGCGACGGCCCGCCGCGTGCCCCGACGACGCCCGCGATGCGCCCGCCGCCGAGCGCGGCGAGGGCCGGGTTGAGGGCCTCTGGCGCGTCGCCGGGGAAGGCGAGGACGCCGCCGCCGCGCTGCACGAACGCGCCGAGCCGCGATGCGCCCTGGGTGGAGACCGAGCGCGGCCCGACGAGCACGACGACGTCGGCGCGCGACAGGTCGGCCGTGCCGAGCGCGCCCTCGGCGATCTCGTTCACGGTCAGCCCGCCGGATTCAGCCGCGACGCCGAGCGCGAGCAGGAGCCGGTCGGCCCGGGCTCCGTCGCCACGGACGACGAGGACGCGTGGCGGCGGCGGGACGAGGAGCGCGAATGCGCGGACGTCGTCCCACGCGTCGGTTTCGCTCGCGTCGGGCGCGATGCGGACCTCGCCGCCGGTCCAGCCGCGCGTTTGCGGCGTCGCGGTGAATGCGACCGTCGCTGGCCGCCCGGGCGTGAGCTCGACTGAGGCCTCGGCGACGCGCGTGCCGCCGAGCGTGAGCGTCGCCGCGACGGTCCCGGCTCGCCCGCCGAAGCGCGCGACGGTCGCCTCGATGCGGACCGGCCGGCCGGGCTCGCCGATCGCGCTCGCGACACGGACGCCCGGGACTGCCGTGTGGGGCGCGGCGCGGGCCGCGAGCGGCATCAGCACGACGTCGACGCCCGGCGGCAGGTCCACGCCGGCCGAGTCCGAGAACGTCGATGCCTGGAGGTCGGTCACGACGACGATCTCGCGGCGCGGGTGGACGGCCGCGCTCAGCACGCTGCCGGCCTGCCCGATCGCGGACGTCAGCGGCGCGGCACGCGAGGCGGGCGCGAGCGCGGCGAGGACGTCGCGGGCGGGGCCCGACGACGTGAACGGGACCGGCCGCGTGTCCGGCGGGGCGGCCGTCGGGACGACGGTGCGCTCGTCGCCGGGGCCCGTCGCGGCCAGGGCGGCGTCGGCGATGCGGCGGGCCTGGTCGAAGAGCGCGCCGTCGGCGTCGCGGCGCGTCATCGAGCGGCTGTTGTCCACGACGACGGCGAGGCTGCGCGCGCCACGGTCGGCGAAGAGGCTGCCGGCGTCGGCGGTCCGCGTCGGGCGGGCGAAGGCGAGCGCGAGGAGGGCGACGGCAGCGACGCGGAGCGCGAGCAGCAGCCACTGCCGCAGGCGCATCCGGCGCACGGCCGTCGCCTCGACGGCCCGCAGAAAGCGGAGCGTCGGGAGGCTCAGCCGGCGTGGGCGGCGGAAGTGGAACAGGTGCACCACCACCGGGATCACGACCGCGGTGAGACCGGCGAGGAGCAGCGGGTTCAGAAACGTCATGCGCCGAGGGTACGACGCCGTGCCGCATACGTCCGGCCGGCCGGGAATCTGGGCGGGTTTTTTTGGTCCTGTCGAAAGACGGCCGTATGCTTAGGACCTCTGGGACATCTCGGCACACGGCTCGGGAGCCCTCCATTCTCTTCCTCATCCCATGCGTTTCTATACACTCGCAGCTGCGGTCGTCGCCTTCGCGACGCTCGCTCCTTCGGCGAGCGCACAGCACCTCACGCGTGCCGACGGCTCGACCAGCGCTCTCCCCTACGTGTCGCCGCCCGCCGCCAGCGCGCCGGCCGCGTCCTCCACGCCGGGCATCACGATCACGCAGTCGTCGTCGCAGGCCGTCACCGGCTCGTCCGTCGCATGTGGCGGCGCTGGGCTCACGGCCGACAACAGCTACTTCCGCGTCTTCGACCTCACGGCCTCGGGCGTGGCGACGCCCTTCCGGCCGACGTCGGTCAGCTTCGGCGTCCAGATCGCTGAGTCGCTCGAGCCCCAGACGGCGTCGATCAAGTACTACACGTTCACCAACCCGGCGGGTGCGTTCACGCGCGCCAACCTGACGCGGCTCGGCCAGACCGACTTCGTCATGCCGGACCAGGAGCGTTCGATCTACACGGTTGCCACGCCGGGCATCTTCACCGCCGCCGCGGGCTCGAAGCTCGTCGTCGAGCTGCGCCTCGAGGACACGGACAACCGGTTCTACATCGGCTCCAACACGGCGCCCGAGACCGGCCCGACCTACATCCAGTCCGACGCGTGTGGCATCACCGATCCGACGCCGTACGCCGGGATCAACTTCCCGGACGTCCACTGGGTCCTCAACGTGACCGGCGAGAACTCGGCCCCGGCCGGCCCGACGCTCATCTCGACGCCGACGGCGATCAACTTCGGCTCCGTCGTCGTCGGCCAGTCGGCCACGCGGACGGTCACGCTGTCCAACAACGGCTCGGCCACGACCAACATCTCGGCCATCACGGCGACCGCGCCGTACACCGTCAACCTGACGGGCACGACGCTGGCGCTCGCGCCGAACACGAGCACGACGTTCACGGTCACGTACACCCCGACGGGTGGCGGCACCGCCAACGGCTCCGTGTCCATTGCGTCCAACGCGCCGGGCTCGCCGCTGACGATCGCCCTGTCGGGCTCCGGCAACACGGACGTCTTCACGACGATCCCGGCCGGGACGACGGCCGGTGCAGCCACGTGGCAGCGCCCCGAGACCCTCGGTGAGGGCACGGCCGGCAGCTGCGCGCTCGGCACGGGCACGGACGGCTCCGCAGTGCCCTACGTCACGCGTCCGTTCACGGTCGCCGCGGCCGGCAACTACACGCTGACGATCAACTACGCGCCCCGGACGCCGATCTACGACGGCTTCATCGCGCTCTACCGCGGCACGTTCAACCCGGCGAGCCCCTGCCTGAACCTCTTCGGCATCAACGACGACGGCGTCACGACGCCGGCGAACACCTCGTCGCAGCTCGCCAACCAGCCGCTCTCGCCGGGTTCGTACACGCTCGTCGTGACGGGCTACACCAACGGTGACTTCGGCGCCTTCACCGGCACCGTCCTCGGCCCGCAGGTCGTGACGTTCACCGGTACGGCTGGCGAGGGCACGGCGGACAACAGCCGCTCGAGCCTCTCGGCCGCGCCGAACCCGGCCCGCGACGCCGCCCGCGTCCGCTTCACCACGGCGACGGCGCAGGACGTCTCGGTGGCCGTCTATGACGTCACCGGCCGCGAGGTCGCGGCGCTCTACCGCGGCGCCGTCGCGGCGGACCAGACGGTCGAGCTGTCGCTCGACGCCACGTCGCTGCCGTCCGGCGTCTACGTCGTGCGCGCCGTCGGCACGTCGGTGATCCTCACGCAGCGCGTGACGGTCATCCGCTAACCGCGGACTGTCGTCTGAGGCGCCTTCGCCTCGGTCCGGAGCCCCGGCGCCCTCGCGGTGCCGGGGCTCCGGCATGTCCGGGCGCTTTAGATCCGGACTGAATTGGCTTCATCTGGTTTTTGTGTGGAGGTGATGCATAGATTGCGCGATCTCTGGCCGGGCTTATCGGCCGCTCCCTCTTCCGCCTGCACAGCGTCGCGCAGGCCCATCCCTGGATTTCCTATGCAACGGTTGTTTCTCCTCGCCGTGGCGCTCGTGCTCTGCACCAGCCCGGCATTCGCCCAGTCCGCTGATCTCGCGTCGCCGTCTACAGCCGCCTCCGTGGGCAAGCCGGGCGAGAGCGTCCCGTTCGCGCGCTCGATGGCGCTGCTCTACGACAACGGCCCCCTCCAGACCGGCACCGGTAACGGATTCGGTGGGGCCAACACGAGCGCCATCGGCGCATCGTACGGAGCCAACAGCTTTGGCTCCAACCACAACCCGGCCGCGGCCGCTGCATCGGGTGGCCCGTTCTATGTGGCCGACGACTTCACCGTCCCGGCGGGCGGCTGGACGATCAGCGACTTCGACTTCTTCTCGTACCAGACGGGCGGCACCGCGGCGACGAGCACCTTCACGGGTGTCTTCGTGCAGATCTGGAACGGCCGCCCCGGCGACGTGGGCAGCACCGTGATCTTCGGCGACCTGACCACCAACCGTCTCGCGTCGAGCACGTTCAGCGGCACCTACCGCGTGACGTCCACGACGCTGACGAACAACCAGCGCCCGATCTTCCGGAACACGGCGACGATCGGGACGACGTTGGCCCCCGGCACCTACTGGGTGCAGTGGGGCACGACGGGCTCGCTCGCGTCTGGCCCGTGGGTCCCGCCGGTCACCGGGACCGGCACGACGCCGCCGGCCGGTAACGCCCGCCAGTCCTCTGCCGGCGTCTGGTCCGACGTTCTCGATGGCGGCGTCGCACCGACACCCGGGACGATTCCCTCAGACTTCGCCTTCGTCGTTAACGGGACCGCTGGCACGCCGGCCGGCCCGCTCCTCTCGTCGTCGCCGGCGAGCCTCGCCTTCGGCGTGCAGCCGCTCAACACGGCCAGCGCCCCGCAGACGGTCACGCTGACCAACAACGGCACCGCCACCACGACGATCACGGGCATCACGGCCAGCGCGTCGTTCGCGGTCAA
>JBBSUZ010000241.1:0-5175 GCA_038233965.1 Rhodothermales bacterium
ACTGCCGCGGCGTCTGCGCCGGCCGCATCACGCCCGACCGAGTAAGAGGCACGCCGGCGTGCTCGGCCATCCGGTCCAGCGCCGCCCGCGCCTCGGTCGCTCGCCACGCGCGGTGCGCCCGGCGCCCCGTGAACGGGTGGACGAGCCCGGCCGCAGCCCCGCTCGCGCCCGCCGCCGGCCCGACGGCGTCCAGCACGACGACTGGTCCGCGCGGCGCCAGCACGGCTGCGGCGCATGCGCCCGCGAGTCCGGCTCCGACGATGACGGTGGGCAGGCGCGGCATCGCGGTCGGGCTGGCCGAAACGGCCGGGAGTGGGTCCGGGAAGGTCGTACCCTGCCGGGCCCTTCCCGCTCGCCTGTGCCCGATTCCTCTCCGGATGTGCTCGTCGTCGGCGCCGGCGTGGCCGGTCTCGGCGTGGCGTGGCGGCTCGCGCAGAGCGGCGTGCGCGTGCGCGTGCTGGACCGCGGCGAGGCCGGGCGCGGGGCGACGTGGGCGGCGGCGGGCATGCTCGCGCCGTCCGTCGAACTCGGCTTTGAGGAACTCGACCTGTACGCCCTCAGCCGCGAGAGTCTCGCCCGCTGGCCCGCCTTCGCCGCCGAGATCGAGGCCGCGACGGGCCTGGGCGTCGGGCTGCGGACCGAGGGCACGCTCGTCGTCGCGGACGACCGCGACAGCCTCGTCGCGCTGCGGCGGCTGTTCGCGTTTCAGCAGGCGCAGGGCGCGCCCGTCGAGTGGCTCTCGGGCGACGCGGCCCGCGAGCGCGAACCTCTGCTGTCGCCGCGCCTGCCCGGCGCCGTCTGGTCGCCCGACGACCACCAGGTCGACAACCGCCTGCTCGCGGACGCGCTCGCCGAGGCTGTCCGTGCGGCGGGCGGTGTGATCAGGACCGGCGTCGGCGTTGCACGCGTCGAGCCCGACGCCGACCGGCCCGCCGTCGTCACCGACGCCGGAGAGCGGATCGAGGCGCGCGCGGTCGTGCTCGCGGCCGGCGCGTGGAGCCGCGGCATCGGCGGGATCGAGCCGCTTCCGGTCCGCCCCGTCAAGGGCCAGATGATCTCGCTGCGGACGACCGACGCCGTTCGCCCGGGCGTCGTCGTCCGCGGCCCGCGCGCGTACCTCGTGCCCAAGCCCGACGGCCGCCTCGTCATCGGCGCGACGAGCGAGGAGCGGGGGCACGACACGGCCGTCACCGCCGGCGGCCTCTACCGCATCCTCGATGGAGCCGTGCGCGTGATGCCCGGCGTCGAGGAACTCGACGTCATCGAGACGTGGGCCGGCCTGCGCCCCGCGAGCCGCGACCACGCGCCGATCCTCGGGCGGACGTCCGCGCCGGGCATCGTCGCCGCGACGGGCCACTACCGCCACGGCGTCCTGCTCGCGCCCGTCACGGCCGACGAGGTGTCGGCTGACGTCCGGGCGCTCCTCGCCGGATCTCCCGAAACACGCCCGATCCTGCGCCCGTTCACGCCCACCCGCTTCTGACGTCCCTGCCATGCCCACGATTGTCTTCAACGGTGCCCCCCGCGACGTGCCCGACGGCCTGACCGTCGAGGCGCTCCTCGCGTACGTCGGCCGCGACCCGACTATGCCCGGCGTCGCGGTGGCCGTGGCGGACCGGGTCGTGCGGCGTGCCGCCTGGGACGAGACGACGGTGTCGGACGGCGACCGCGTCGAGGTCATCACCGCCGCTCAGGGTGGCTGATCTCATGAGCGACCTCACGGATTCGACGACGCCCGCCGACACCTGGACCGTCGGCGGCGTGACGATGGCGAGCCGGGTGCTGCTCGGCACGAGCCGCTACCCGAGCCTCACCGCCCTGCTCGACAGCGTCGAGGCGTCCGGGACCGAGATGGTGACCGTCGCCGTGCGCCGGATCGACCTCGACGGCGGCGGCGAGAGTCTTCTCGACGCGCTCGCGCGGGCGCGGCAGACGTCGGGGCGGCCGCTGCACCTGCTGCCCAACACGGCGGGCTGCATGACCGCCCGCGAGGCCGTGCTGACGGCCCAGCTCGCCCGCGAGGCGCTCGGGACGAACCTGCTCAAGCTCGAGGTCATCGGCGACGACGAGACGCTCTACCCCGACGCCGTCGAGCTGCTCCGCGCGGCTGGTGAGCTCGTCGCCGACGGCTTCGAGGTGTTCGCGTACTGCGGCGACGATCCCGTCACGGCGCGCAAGTTGCGCGACTTGGGCTGCGCGGCCGTGATGCCGCTCGCCGCCCCGATCGGCTCGGGCATGGGCCTCGCGAACCCGTACGCGCTCGCGCTCATCCGCGACCTGCTGCCCGACGTCCCGCTCGTCGTCGACGCCGGGCTCGGGACGGCCTCGGACGCGGCCCGCGCCCTCGAGCTCGGCTACGACGGCGTCCTGCTCAACACGGCCGTCTCGGGCGCGCAGCACCCGGCCGCGATGGCCCGCGCCTTCGGCCTCGCCACGCAGGCCGGCCGCCTCGCCTTCTCCGCCGGCCGCATCCCGACGCGCACCTACGCCACGGCCTCGACGCCCGACGTCGGCCGCATCGGAACGTGAGCGACCTCCCGCGTTTGCTGCTGATCGCCGACGGCTTCGCTTCGGGCCGGACCGAGATGGACGCCGCCGCCATCCGCCGCCGCACGCTCGACCTCGTGAACGCCGGCGTCGCGTTCGTCCTGCTCCGCGACCACGCGGCTGACGACCCGACGTTCGCCGCCGCCGCCGAGATGCTCGCGACCGACCTGCGTGCGGCACGGCCGGATGTCCGCCTCGCCGTCAGTGCCCGCCTCGACGTCGCGCTCGGGATCGGCGCGGGCGTCCACGTCGGCTGGCGCGGGCCGACGCTGGCGGACGCTCGAGCGGCTCCGTTCTTCGGTGTCTCGGCGCACTCGGCGACGCAGGCGCGGCGCGCGGCGATGGCGGGCGCGGCGTACGCGACGCTCTCGCCCGTCTTCGAGACGGCGACGCACCCCGAGACGCCGCCGCTCGGGCTCGGACCGGTCCGCCTAGCGGCCCGCGCGGCCGGTCTGCCCGTGTTCGGCCTCGGCGGCGTCACCGCACCACGCGCCGGGCTCGTCCGCGACGCCGGCGCGCACGGCGCGGCCGTCCTCTCGGGCCTGCTGTTCGCGTGGGACGCGCCCCGGACCGTCCGCGCCTACCTCGACGCGCTCGGCGAGTGATTCAGCTGAACAGCTCGGGCTGGCGGCTGTAGGTTCGCCGCACACATCCGGTCGTCCGATGGGACCCGTCCGCACCGCGCCTGCGGTCAGCTTGCCTGTCCTGCTCGGTGGGCTCGCCACGACGGCGCTCACGCTCATGCTGTCGTACTGGCTCAGCGACCGGTTCGGCTTCAACGCGATGGGCTTCTACGGGTGGTACATCGTCCCCTTTGGCCCGATCGTGGTCGGGATGCTGGCCGGAAGCGGCTACGGGCTCGCGTCGAAACTCACCGGCTTCCGCGTCAAGAACCGGACGCTCGTGATCCTGGCCGGGCTGCAGATGGTGGCCTACTTCGCGGCGCAGTACGTCGAGTACCTCGCCCTTCGCTCAGCGGGCGGCGCCCTCCCGGATTTCGTGCCGTACTTCGATATGATGACCCGCGCGATCAGCTTCACCACCGACACCGGCCGCTCGGGGCAGCCGCTCGGGACGCTTGGCTACGGCGTCCGCCTGCTGGACATCATCGGCTTCGTCGGCGGGGCGCTGATGATCCCGGCCGGGATGCGCAGCTCGGCCTACTGCGACGACTGCGGGCGCTACATGTCGTCGCGCGGGCTCGGGACGCTGCCCGCGTCGGTGAAGGCGCGGCGGACGTGGGGCAAGGGCGCCGAGGACAAGGCGGCCTACGAGGCCGAGCAGGCGACGGCGCAGAGTCAGGGCCGGGCCGTCCACGACCACCTCTTCGCCCTCGCCGAGGCGAACAATGCAACGGACGTCGCCGAGGCGGTCCACCTCATGAAGGCCGGCACGTCCGACGCCGGCACGCTGCCGACGCGCCTCGACGTCCACCTCGCGTCGTGCCCGACGTGCCGCAAAGGCGTGCTGTCGTCCCAGACGCTGACCGGGCAGGGCCGCGGGCAGACGACGGCGCCGCTCGCGTCCGTCCCCGTCTCGCCCGACGTCGTCCGCGCGCTCGACGCCTGATCACGGCCGGCGGGACGCCGAAATGCCTGAGCCGGACGCATCCTCGCGGCGTAACGTCCGGTTCACCCGCCGCCCGCCGATGCCGCGCCTTCTCCTTCTGGCGAGCCTGCTGGTCGCTCCCGCCGCGGCCTCGGCGCAGCGCGCGCTCTTCCCGGCGGGCGACGCCGGGCGCGCGGTGCCGCACTGGCGTGCCGCGCTCGGCGCAGGCGCGGCCGAAGACGTCGCCTTCGCCGTCGTCTCGCTCGGCGTAGACCGGACGCTCCGCAGCCCATTCGCGCTCGGTGCCCGCGTCGCCGTCGCGCCGCCCATCGGCTTCTCGGACGACGGGCCGTCGACGACCGGCGTCGCTGCCGAGCTCCGTGCCTCGGCCGGGACGTCGCTCCGCGCGTTCGACCTGCGCGCGTTCGCCGGAGCCGGCGTCTCGGCGTTCCGAACGTCGTCAGGCGGCTTCGGCATCGACATCCCACCGGAGATCGAACCCTGGCCCGCGGTTCGCGAGCCGCGTCGCGTGCGCGGCCGAGCCGTCGCCGGGATCGGGCTGGACGTGTATCCAGCGGCTGGCGTTGGCGTCGGCGTCGAGCTGCGCGGGACGCTGCCGACGGGCTCGGCCGAGCTCAGCGCCGGGCTGCGCGTGCGTATCGCCCGTTAGCGCACCGGTCCGTCCCGGAAACGGCTCGCCTTTTCAGCGAACGCAGCCGGGTCGCGGCACCGCCGGCGCTAGTTTGCGCGTTGGTTACACCGACCCCTTCGGGGGTGCCCCCGCACGCGCTCCCTCGCCTCCTTGGACTCGTCCCGCATCCGAAACTTCTGCATCGTCGCCCACATCGACCACGGCAAGAGCACCCTCGCCGACCGCCTCCTCGAGGAGACCGGCACGCTCACCAGCCGCGAGATGCACGCGCAGGTCCTCGACTCGATGGACCTCGAGCGCGAGCGCGGGATCACCATCAAGAGCCACGCGATCCGGATGACGTACCGCGCCGACGACGGCGAGGACTACATCCTGAACCTCATCGACACGCCCGGCCACGTCGACTTCACGTATGAGGTGAGCCGCGC
>JBBSUZ010000242.1:0-5162 GCA_038233965.1 Rhodothermales bacterium
GGAATCGGCGTCGGGCGCCCGCGCCCCCGGTGCGTCGGTCGGGGTCGTGGTCGTGACCGGGACGTGCGGCGCGGCGTCGCCGCCGCAGGCGGAGAGCGTGAGGGCGAGCGCCGCGCGAGCGGTGAAACGGAGCGACATCGGCAGCGGGATCGGGTGAGGCGAGATGGTACGGCGAAGAGACCGAACGGCGTGCAACTGGCGGGGACCCGGTGCGGCGTCGCGCGTACGCCCGGCCCACCGTCCCTCCCGGCATGTCCCGCAAGAGCGCCCTCGTCATCGGCTCCGGCATCGGCGGCATCGCGTGCGCGATGCGCCTCCAGAGCCTCGGCTTCGACACGACCATCCTCGAGAAGCTGGACGCGCCCGGCGGCCGCGCGTACGTCCGCCGCGCCGAGGGCTACACCTTCGACATGGGCCCGACCGTGCTCACGGTCCCGCACTTCATCGAGGAGCTGTTCTCGCTGGACCGCGACCAGCCGCACCTCGACGCGCCCGACTTCCCCGACGACGTCCTCGACGAGACGAAGCGCATCACGAGCGGCGTCTCGGGGGGGCCGAACACGAGCACGTACGTCGAGATCGTCCCGATCCTGCCGTTCTACCGCATCACGTTCGACGACGGGACCTTCTTCGACTACGACGCCGACCCGGACCACATCCGCGAGCAGATCGCGCGCCTCGCGCCCGAAGACCTCGAGGGCTACGAGCGCTTCCACGCCGCCGCCCGCGCCATCTTCGACCGCGGCTTCCTCGAGCTCGGCTACACCTACTTCGGCAACGTCAAGGCGATGCTCGGCGTCGCGCCGGACCTCGTGCGGCTCGGCGCGCTGCGGCCGCTGTTCTCGTTCGTCTCGCGCTTTTTCAAGAGCGACAAGATGCGGCAGGTGTTCTCGTTCGAGCCGCTGCTCGTCGGGGGTAACCCGCAGAAGGTGCCGGCGATCTACGCCATGATCCACTTCGTCGAGCGGACCTGGGGCATCCACTTCGCGATGGGCGGCACGGGCGCGCTCGTCGCCGCGATGGTGCGCAAGTTCGAGGAGATGGGCGGGACGCTTCGCGTGTCGAGCGAGGTCGACCGCATCAACGTCGTGAAGCACGGCCGGAAGCGCGTCGCGACGGGTGTGACGCTCAAGGGGGCTGACGGCCAGCCGGGCGAGACGCTCCGCGCGGACGTCGTCGTCTCCAACGGCGACTACGCCCACACCTACCTGCACCTCGTCGACCGCGAGCACCGCCGCGTCAACCGCGACGCGCTCGTGAAGGCGCGCAAGCACTCGATGTCGCTCTTCGTGATCTACTTCGGCTTCGAGAAGCGCGACGACGACCCGGAGATGCGGCACCACCAGATCATCCTCGGCCCGCGCTACGAGGAGCTGCTCACCGACATCTTCGACCGCAAGCTGCTCGCCGAGGACTTCTCGCAGTACCTCCACATCCCGACGCTCACCGACCCGAGCCTCGCGCCGGACGGCCACCACGCGGCGTACACGCTCATCCCGGTCCCGAACAACCTGTCGGGCCTGAAGTGGGACGACATCGGCGACGCCTTCGCCGACCGCGTCCTCACGTTCCTCGACGAGCGGGGCCACATCCCCGGCCTCCGCGAGCGGATCACCTACCAGAGCTTCGTCTCGCCGGACTACTTCGAGGGCACGCTGAACTCGTACGCGGGCAACGGCTTCGGCGTCGAGCCGGTCCTCACGCAGTCGGCGTTCTTCCGGCCGCACAACCGCTCCGAGGACGTCTCGAACCTCTACCTCGTCGGGCAGGGCACGCAGCCGGGCGGCGGCACGCCGAGCGTGATGATGTCGGCGAAGATGACGGCACGCGAGGTCGCCCGCAACTTCGGCATCCCGTTCTCGGGGCCGTTCGTCGAGGAGGACGTCGTGGCGGGGTAGAGAGCAGCCCCCTGCGCGAGGGCCCATCGCGGCGGTCGAGAGTCGTGATTTTCTGGCTACCCTGCCGCCGCTCCGAGGCTCTCGGGCTGTCCCCAGGTCCGGGTTGCCCGGCTCGATCGAGGGGACTGGTTGAACGCGCGAAGCACACGCTCCGAATCAGCACAGCCCGCGCGCGGTCGACCGGGGGGCGCAGCCCCGCCTTCTGCAAATCCCTCACGTTCGGCACCGGCGCGGTCAGGTACCTTGGCGGGATGCCCCCCGCCCCGCCCGCCCTCACCGTCCTCACGGACGCCGACGTCTACGCGCCGACGCCGCTCGGGCGGTGCTGCGTCGTCGTCGCCGGCGGGCGCATCGTCGCGGTAACGGACCGGCCGCCGGACATCGCCGGCCTAACGGTGGAAATGGTAGACGTCGGCGGGCGGCGCCTCGTGCCGGGGCTGGTCGACGCGCACGTCCACGTCACAGGCGGCGGCGGCGAGGCGGGCCCGCACACGGCCGCGCCCGCGCCCGACCTCACCGCCTACACCACGGCCGGCGTCACGACGGTCGTCGGCCTGCTCGGCACGGACGACGTGACACGCACGACGGGCGGGCTCATCCGGCGCGTCCGCGCGCTCCAGGAAGAGGGGCTCTCGGCGTTCGCGTGGACCGGCGGCTACCACCTGCCCCCGACGACGCTGACGGGTTCGGTGCGGTCCGACATCGCGTTCGTGCGCGAGATCATCGGCTTCGGCGAGTTCGCCGTCTCGGACCACCGCTCGTCGCAGCCGACGCTGCCCGAGCTCGCGCGCCTCGCGGCCGACTGCCACGTCGGCGGGCTGATGACGGGCAAGGCGGGCGTGCTCCACCTCCACATGGGAGACGGCCCGCGCGGCCTCGAGATGGTGCGCGAGCTCGTCGCGACGACCGAGATCCCGCCGCGCACGTTCCAGCCGACGCACGTCAACCGCCGCACCGGCCTGCTGGACGAGGCGCTCGACCTCGCCACGCACGGCGTCACCATCGACCTCACGGCCTTCCCGCCCGGCGACGCCGTCGGGGACGAGGTCTCGGCCGCCGACGCCCTCATCCGTGCGCTCGACGCCGGCCTGAGCGTCACCGTCTCGTCCGACGGCGGCGGCTGCCTCCCCACGTTCGACGCGCAGGGCGAGCTGCTCCGCATGGGCTTCGCGACGTCGGCGTCGCTCGCCGACCTGCTGGCCGACCTGCTCGCGCGCGGCGTCCCGGTCGCGGACGCCCTCGCGCCGATGACGCGCACGCCGGCGCGCCTGCTGCGCCTGCGCGGCAAGGGCGTCGTCGCCCCCGGCATGGACGCCGACCTCGTCATCCTCGGCGACGACGGCCGCCCGTCCGACGTCATGGCCCGGGGCCGGTGGCACGTCCGCGACGGCGCGCCCGTCCTGCGCGGCACCTTCGGCGCGCCGTGAGGCGGCGCACTCCACAGTCTCCCATTTTCAGTCTCTTCGAATGCCTTCTCCGACCAACGGCACGCCGCGTGGCTGCATCATCCCCATCGGCGGGGCCGAGAACAAGGCCGGCGACCGCGCCATCCTCACCCGCTTCGTCGAGCTCTCGGGCGGCCCCGAGGCCCGCATCGCGATCGTCCCGACGGCCAGTGAAATGTCCGACACCGGCGAGCTCTACGCCGAGCTGTTCCGCGACCTCGGCGTCGCCCACGTCGACGTGCTGCCGATGACGGAGCGCGCGCACGCGCAGCGCGCCGACTACCTCGACGCCGTCCAGAACGCGACGGGCATCTTCATCACGGGCGGCAACCAGCTGCGCCTGTCGACGATCCTCGGCGGGACGCCGCTCTCGCAGGCCATCCGCCGCCGCAACGCCGCGGGTGTCCACGTCGCCGGGACGTCCGCCGGCGCGGCCATCCTGCCCGAGCACATGATCGCCGGCGGCGAGCCCGGCGCCACGCCGACGGCCGACGGCGTCCTGCTCGCGCCGGGCCTCGGCCTGACTAACAACCTCATCATCGACCAGCACTTCAAGCAGCGCGACCGCCTCGGCCGCCTGCTCGCCGCGGTCTCGTTTAACCCCTTCGCCGTCGGCGTCGGGCTGGACGAGGACACGGCGCTGTGCTTCAACCCGGACGGCACGTTCGAGGTCTACGGCTCCGGCGGCGTCACGATCGTCGACCCGGGCGACCTCGTTTACTCGTCCATGGATACGGCGATGGCGGGCGAGCCGATCAACCTCATCGGCCTCAACCTGCACATCCTCGCCGCCGGCGGCCGCTTCGACACCGTCTCGCGGATGGCCTACGCGCCCGAGCGCCCGGTCCCGGAGTGGGAGCTGGACGAGACGGCCGAGGGCCCCGGCCCCAGCGCCGCCGGCGACCAGTACCACTAGTCTGACGTCCGGATGAGCCCCACGCGCGCCGTCACGATGAGCTGACCAACGTGGCGCTGCGTGTGCTCGGCGGCGTGGACGAGAAGCCCGAGCACCGTCGATGGCAACCTCTGGCGCCCGACCGTCCGGACGTCTGTCGCCGACGCCTCGGGCGTCGCGCGGAGGACGTCCGTGAATCGGGTGATGGCGACGTCGAGCGCGTCGACGAGCGACCGTGTGGACTCTGAACCGGGCGCTGCCTCGGCGGCGAGAAACGCGACCTGGGCGGGCGAGAGCGGCTCGGCGCGGGCGTAGGTCGCCATCCGGTCCAGCACGCCCGCGATGTGGCGCAGGTGGAAACCGACGGACGCGACCCCGACGGGGCGCGCCCACAGCGCGGCGTCCGGAAACCCGGCGAGAGCCGCGTGGACGTCCTCGGACGCGTGCTGGAGCGCGTGCGCGACGGGCTGGAAGGTCGGCGGGACGCCGGGCACGGGGCCGCGGAGCCATGGTTCGGGAGCGTTCATGCGGGGCGGCGGGAATGCGGACGGCGACTCGGGACACGTCAGGAACACGTCCGACACACATTCGGCGAGACGTGTCCCTACGTTCGCATCTCGGCCGCCCCTCGTTCCCTCGCCACCGCCTCCGATGGACCGTCGCTCCCTCCTCCTCGGCCGCCGTCCGGCTCCGACGCTCGCCCCGACGCCGGCCCTGCCGCCCGCCCCGGAGTCCGGTCCGGACCCGGTCGCCCGGCCGCCCTCGTCCGTGCTGCCGACGGCCGGCGGCCTCGCCCCGTTCACGCCGACACCCGACGCGCCGTGGGACGCGCGCCGGGCGCGCCACCTGCTGCGCCGCGCGGCGCTCTCGGCCACGCCGGCGCGCGTCCAGCAGGCGCTCGCGCGCACGCCCGGCCAGGCCGCC
>JBBSUZ010000243.1:0-5104 GCA_038233965.1 Rhodothermales bacterium
CCCGGGCGCACGCCCGGCCCACTTCGACGGCAACGGCGGCGGCTTCGACGGCCGCCCCGGCCACGTCGCCCGGCCCGCCCGCGGCGGCCAGGAGCAGGGCATGGTCCGCCTCGCGCTCGACGCGGGCTCGGCGGACGGCGTCCGCCCGAACATGGTCGTGAGCGCGATCGCGCGGACGGCCGACATCCCGGGCCGCGCGCTCGGCAAGATCCTGATCAACGACCGCTCGACGTTCGTCGACGTCCCGCAGGAGTTCGTGGAGCGCGTGCTGGCGCAGTCCGGCGACGTCCGCTTCGGGACGCGCCTGGCGAACGTGCAGCTCGCCAACTAGCCCGACTCCGGCCGGCTCCCGAGGCCCGGGCGACGCCGCGTCGCCCGGGCCTCGCTGCGTTTACGCCCTGCCAGCGAGCAGAGCGGCTCTACCAGCAGGCATTTCGTCCCGTGCAGTCGGCATTTCCGCCGGTACAGTGCATGTTTCGGTCGGTACAGCAGGCATTCCGGCCGGTACAGTGTGCATTTCCATCGGTGCAGTGCGCGTTGCGGGCGGGGCAGTGGCCCGTGCGGGTCTTACCTGGCCGCTCCCGGCGGTGGAGCCGGCGGCGGGGGCGGGCCGACGCCCTCTGGCTGCCGCCGAACGCGCCACGGCCTGTCCACGACGTACTGGAGCATTGCGAACCTCGGGCATCTGTCGCTTGAGAGCAGGGTCCGGTACGTCTTGCCGCCGACGTCGTAGACGTAGACGCCCATGCAGCCGCTGCGGGCAGGGATGTAGCCGGACCGGTGAGCCTCGGTAAACCCTGTCGCGTCCTCGAACGCGGCATCGTTCTGCGGGAGCAGGAAGATGAGCAGCGGCGTCGGCGCGACGAGGACGCCGAAGACGATGGCACGCCGCCATGTCCCGTCGTCGAACCAGGAGAACACGACAAAGAACACCGTCACGAAGACGACGGAGCCCGAGACCTGCTGCCAGAACGGGCCCTGTATGGTCAGCACAAGGACGGCACCGGCGACCGCCCCCAGCACAGCGATGGTCGCGAGGGCTCGCCACGCGCTCTGCCCGATCCACCGGCGGACAAACGTGGCGGCGCGGCGCAGGCGCGACGGCTCGGGCGCGAGCGTCGTCCGCCTACGCATCCGGCGTCATCTCGCCGGCGGCGGCGGCGATGGGCTCCGCGACGCCCGGCGTGGCGACGTGGGCGAGCATCCGGTGCAGCAGGTCCGTCCGCGAGCACACGGCGGGCGACACGACGACGATGCGCGCACCCGTCTCCGAGTTCTGCAGGAGCGCGGCGCAGGGGTAGCGCTCGCGGCGCGGGCCGGTCGTCTGCTGCTCGTCGCGCTCGGTGAAAGCCAGCGGCGTGAACGTCCACGGCTTACGGACGGTCCAGTCGGTGTAGACGACCTCGACGCGCTGGTCGGGGTCGACGACGCCGCCCTCGACGTCGAAGACGCCGCGGCAGGGCGTCTCGAAGCCGAACAGGCCGAGGCCATGCTCCCACGCGGCGAAAAGCGGGCCGGGACCCCAGTAGACCGTGCCCTCGTGGTCGGGCTCGGGGAGCGCCTGCCGCGTGCGCGGGTCGACGTCCACCCAGCGGCCGCCCTGCCAGTCCTTCCACCAGAACATGCCGGCGTGGCCGCCCATCTGCGCGCCGCCGTGGTAGTTGGCCGTGATGTCGATGGCCGGGAAGCGCGGCCCGAGCAGCAGCAGCGACCCGCCGCGGCCGAGGAAGCCGTCGATCATCTTGGGCACGGACGCGCCGCGCTTGGTCCGCAGCGGCATCTCGTTGCCGACGACGACGAGCAGGTCGCCGGGCCCGTCGAGCGCCGAGATCTCGCGGGCGGCGACGTGGCGCATGCGGCCGAAGAACGAGACGGCCGAGCGGACGAACGACTGGAGGACGTCGGCGAAGAGGCGCGGCTCGTCCATCAGGAGCGGCTGCGCGACGGCGACGGGCGGCGGCAGCGGCGGCATCGCGAAGTCGCCGGTGAACGAGCGCCGGCGGGCGAACGAGACCTCGATGACGTGGCTCGCGCCGGGCGTGATCGCGAAGCGGAGCATCGTGCTCGCGCCGTCCTCGACGCGCTCGTGCTCGGCCTCGACGCCGTCGAGCGTCGCGAAGTCCACGGCCTCGCGCGGCGGGACCCGCAGTTCGAACGTCTCGGCACGGGTGCCGGTGATCTCGATGCGGTAGCCCTCGGGCGACTGGTCCAGCGAGATGCGGCCCTGGAAGAGGTCGACGTCGGCGGACCAGTCGGTCCACGTGCGCGGAACGGCCGGAGCGAGACGGAGCGCGCGCTCGCCCGCGGCCGGCACGCTCAGCCCGACGAGGCCGTAGAGGACGGCGTCGAGGAAGGCGCCGGAGCCGGTGATGAAGGCGTGGCCGACGACGTCGTCCTGCGAGCCGTCGTCGGGGTTGAGGTACTCCTCACAGAGGCCGGGCAGCGTCGGCCGGGCGAAGGTGTCGACGATCTTGCCGAGCACGTGGAGGCCGCCCTCGGCGTCGAAGTTGAGGAAGCGGGCCTTGGCCGCGGGCGCCTTCCACCACGGCCAGACCTTGACGGTGTGGTCGTTGTGGGCGTCGAGGTAGTGCATCGGGAGGTCGTTGGTGACGGTCCCGAAGGCGCGCCACGAGCGTTCCCGGATGGTGTCCAGCGTGCGGAAGCGCTCGTTGCGACTCGCGATGCGCTCGACGATGGCGATGGCGTTGTCGGCGAGGAAGAGGCCGGTGTCCGGCACGCCCCACTGGACGGCGTTGTTGAAGTAGCCGCCCTCGTTCCAGAACGCCTCGTGGATGCCGGTGCGCGAGCGCTCGGAGAGCATGCGGTAGCGCTCGGCGTCCGCGGGGCGGTCCAGCGCCTCGCAGACGTGCACCATGCGGCGCAGCGCGGCGTAGTAGAGCGTGTTCGAGTAGAGCGTGCGCTGGCCCTCGGGCAGGCGCAGGAAGCGGCTGTGGTCCATCCACTCGGTGACGTCCACGATGAGACCGTCGTCGTCGGCGTCGCGGCTGATCCACATCTCGACCCACGGCTCGAAGGCGGCCGTCATGCGCGCGAGCCAGTCGGTGTCGCCCGTGTGCTTGAAGACGCGCCAGACGAGCTTGAGCACCCACCCGAGCGACTCGGCGGAGCCGCCCTGGCTCGTGTCGTCCGAGACCTTGAGGCCGACGGGGTCGTGGGCGGCGTAGCGCGCGGCCTCGTAGTCGAGCGTCTCAAGGACCGCCTCGTACATGTCCGAGACGATCGCGCCGGGGCCGAAGCCCGAGCCGAAGTCGCGGGACCAGACGTCGCGCCAGCGGAAGATGTCGCACACCATTTTGCCGCCGGGCAGCGGCGTCCCGTCCGCGCCGTTCGGCCGCCAGTCGTAGCCGAGCTGCATGTGCGCCTTGGCGAAGCCGACGGCGCGGTCGAGGTCGGCGTCGGGCGTGCGGAGGCGGAGGCCGCGCTCGAGCATGCCCGCAGACCACGACGCGGCGCTCTCGAACGGACCGGCCGTGCACACAGCGGCGACGCCGACGGGATCGCCGAGGACGAACGCGCCGCGCGTCGCGACCGTCAGCGCGATCGTCGCATCAGCCGCCTCGACGGGCGCGGACGCCGGCGCCCCGGGCAGCCACGTCACGGCGACAGGGGCCGCGGTCACGCCGGGCGTGTCGCAGGCGCCGGCGAGGTGGAGCGTCCACTCGGCCGCGTCGCCCTGCATCTCGACGAGGACGACCGTGACGAGCGCGTCGGGCTGCGTCGCGTACGTCACCGTGGCACGGTCGGGCAGCGTGTACGACGTCTGCCCCGGCCGGACGTGCGTGTCGACGTGCATCCCGTCCAAGCACCCGCCGTCGATGCTCAGCGTGAGGCCGTCGGCGGGGCCGGCGAAGACGAACTCGGCGCTGCCGGCACGGGCGCGGGCGATGAGGCGGCCGTTGCCGACGATGGTCTCGACGTTCTGTCCGGGGAACGAGTAGCAGTCCATGTGCGGGCGTGGGGTGAACCGCGAAGGTAAGCGCTTACATCAGGCGGTCTGCCCGCACGTCGGGACCGACTGAACAGACAATGGCGCGCACGTCGTCGTGACACCGATGTGCGTAGGGCCACAGCATGCTGTGGCCCTACCGATTACGGCGCGCAGTCCGTGCGCCGTCCATCCAGCCGGGTCAGGCCGCCTGCGCGGTGTAGGAGCGGTAGCGGCGGTCCGCCTCGTCCCAGTTCACGACGTCCCACCACGCCGAGACGTAGTCCGGGCGGCGGTTCTGGTACTTGAGGTAGTACGCGTGCTCCCAGACGTCGACGCCGAGGATGGGCGACGCGCCGTGCATGACCGGGTTGTCCTGGTTGGCGTGCCCGTGGACCTGCAGCGTGCCGTCTTTCGTGAGCTCGAGCCACGCCCAGCCCGAGCCGAACTGGCCGGCGGCCTTGGCCGCGAACTCGGTCTTCATGGCGTCGAACGAGCCGAAGCACTCGGTGATCGCATCGGCGAGGTCGCCCGTGGGCTCGCCGCCGCCGCCCGGCTTCATCGTCGTCCAGAAGATGCCGTGGTTGAGGAAGCCGCCGCCGGTGTTGCGGACGGCCGTGCGGATGTCCTCGGGGAGCGCGTCGAGGTCGGCGAGCGTCGTCTCGATGGGCTGGTCGGCCCACTGCGTGCCGTCGAGGGCGGCGTTGAGCTTGTCCGTGTACGCCTGGTGGTGCTTGTCGTGGTGGATCCGCATCGTCTCGGCGTCGATGGACGGCTCGAGGGCGTCGTAGGCGTACGGGAGGTCGGGGAGGGTGAAGGCCATCGTCGTCGTGGAGAGTGGAGGTGGGTGAGTACCCGCCGCCGCGCCCGGCGTTTCCAGCCGCGCCGTCATGACGCGGCCCGGCTCCGCGCGTCGCAGAACCGGGCCGGAAGCCGACGCAGGCGGTGCGTCAGGCGGGGTCGAGGCCGAAGACCTCCTCCTTGAGCGTCGAGAAGTCGATGGGCTTGGTGAGGTACCCGCGCGCGCCGCCTTCGAGCGCCGTCGTCTTGAGTTCGCCATCGTCGTACGCCGTGACCATGTAGACCTCGAGGCCCGGAAACTCGCCGCGGACGGTCGAGAGCAGCTCGAGGCCGCTCATGCCCGGCATGTTGATGTCC
>JBBSUZ010000244.1:0-5068 GCA_038233965.1 Rhodothermales bacterium
CGGTACCAGTCGCGGTAGAAGGCGCGGATGGTCTCGGGCGAGGCGTGCTGGATGACGTCCGGCAGGCCGATCGGGAGGCGCTCGGCGTAGCGCGAGCCGGCGTACTGGACCGGGAACTGGACGCGGCGCATGCGCTCCTGCGCGCCCTGACCGAGCCGCCACTCCTCGAGGACGACGCCGCGCTCGCGCTCGATCGCGGAATCCGCGAGGGCGATGCGGCCGGCCCACTCGCGGAGCACGTCGAGGCCGGTCGCGAAGACGGCCGCCGAGTCGGTCGGGACCTGGAGCAGGTAGACGGTCTCGTCGAACGACGTGTAGGCGTTGAGGTCCGGCCCGAAGCGCGTGCCGACGCCCTCGAGGTAGCGGACGAGCTCGGCCTCGGCGAAGCGCTCGGTGCCGTTGAATGCCATGTGCTCGAGCAGGTGTGCGAGCCCACGCTGGTCCTCGTTCTCCAGGACGCTGCCGGCGTTGACGGCGAGGCGCAGCTCGGCGCGGCCCTCGGGCTCGCGGTTCGCGCGGACGTAGTAGCGGAGCCCGTTGCTGAGCACGCCCGTGCGGACGGCCGGGTCGAAGGGCAGCGGGGCCGTGAGGTCCACGACCGGCTGCGCCTGTGCGGCGGCAGCGACGAGGCAGAGGAGGGCGACGAAAACGCGGCGCATGTCGTGGCGGGATGTGTTCAGGAAATGTACCGCGAGGTGCCCGGCCCGTCTACGACGCCACCGGCCACGCACCACATACGACCCACGACGTAGGGGCACAGCTTGCTGTGCCCGGCGCCCCGGCCAACCGTGCCGCCATCCGGACGGGCGGGCACAGCGAGCTGTGCCCCTACGACATGAATGCGGGGCCATCCGGCTCACCCGGCATCACGGCGGTGCGACCTGCGCATCCGGCGGGCGGAGTGCCTCGGGCGTCGGGCCGAACCGGGCGAGCCAGCGCGCCTCCCAGCCGTCGGTGTCCAGGACGCCGTCGCGCGTCGGGGCGGCGTCGGGCGCGAAGGCGTAGCCCGGCAGGCGCGTGCCCTCCGGGACGATCCGCGGCCCGTAGGCCGTCCCGGCGACGCCGCCGTAGCCGCGCACCGCGCGGATCTTGCCGCGCTCGACGATGCCGGCGAGGCTGTCCGCCGAAAGGCGGTCGGCTCCGGCGAGGCGGGCGGCGTCGCCCGCGCCCTCGGCGCGGAACGTGCACGCCTCGGCGTTGGGCGCGACCGAGAGCCGGCGGAGGCTGTCGCCCTCGAAGAAGGCCTGCATCCGGCCGCCGGCAAGCTGCTGCACGCGCCCGACGAGCGAGTCCACGCGCGCCGCAAAGGCGGTCCCGACGACGAGCAGCGTGTCGACGCGCCCGCCCCGGCTCGTGACCGTCAGCGTGTCGCCCGTGAGTTGCGCGCCGCTCGCCCAGACGCTTGGCCGCGTGCGCCCGAACAGGCCGAGCCGGTCGGATTCGCCGCGGCGTTCGAGGTGCGCAGAGTCGGCGAGGGCGACGAGGCGGCCGTCGGTGAGGCGTGCGCCGCCGGTCGCCGTGAGCACGGTCGTCGTGTCGCGGCGCGTGATCACGCGGACGGCGTCGAGCCGCGGGGCGCGAACGAGCGTCGTGTCGATGCCGCCGTCGGATCGGCCGCTGAGCGCGACGAGGAGCGGGTCGCGCGAGTCGCCGCGGGACGGGCCGCGGGCCTGCGCGGTCTGCGCCTTCCCGTCGTAGATCAGCTCGTCGCCGAAGAGGAACGTCCGCCGCGAGCTGTCGGCCGGTGCCGTCGCGGTGCGGCCGGGCGGGGCGCGCTCGGTCCCGATCCGCTCGAGCGCGGCCTGGCCGTAGGCGCGCGCGCGCTCCGTCGTGCGGAAGTAGACGAGCGAGTCGGCGTCGAGGCGCGTGTCGGGGCGCCGCAGACGGACGTTGCCGGCGACGTCGGCGCGCTGGATGCCGGCGTCGTAGGTGCCGCGCGCAGCCGTGAGGACGGTCGCGGAGTCGACGAGCGTGAGCGGGCCCGAGAGGCGCGCGACGCGCGTGCCCGAACTGTAGGTGCCGGCCGGCGACGTGATCGTCGCGCCGCGCGAGAGGATGCGGCCGCCGCCCGCGAACGTCGAGACCTCGGTCTGGGTGTCGTGCGTCATCGCGGGCGCGGTCAGGACCGACTCGCCATCGGTGACGCGCGCGCTGGACTGCGCCTCGGCGACGCGCGTGTCCGAGTGGTAGAGGACGGTCTCGGCCGTGAGCGTGTTGCGCCCCGAGACGACGCGGACGCCGCCGCGCAGCGTCACGAGCGACGCGCGCTCGTCGTAGACGGCCGAGCGCGCCGAGAGCAGCGTCGTGTCCTGCCGCAGCCGCACGTTGCCCTCGAGCCGCCGCACGATGCCGAGCGAGTCTTGCTCGACCGTCACGAGGTCCGCATTGAGGATCTCGACCGTCCGCGTCTGCGCGGCAGCCGGCGCCGTCGCGGGGAGCAGGGAGCAGGCAGCGGCGAGCAGGGGGAACACGAGCGACAGCAGACGCCGGAGCGCACACGCCCGTGCCGCTCCCCGCTTCCCAGTACCCGCTCGCCGCTCCCGGCGAGCCGTTGGCTCGCCCCTCATTGCCGCACCTCGATCTGGCCCGTCGCGCGGCGGAACGAGTAGCGCGTGAGGTCCGACGTCGCGTCGAGGCCGACGCCGCGGACGCGCTCGCCGGGGCCGTCGAAGGCGAACGCGCCGGGCGCGCGGAAGCGGCCTGCACCGTCGTCCCAGATGATCGTGCCCGAGTCCAGCGTGCGCCCGCCCGAGGCGTCGACGTGCGCGCCGCCCGCCGCCTCGTAGCGCGAGCCGCCGGCCGAGCCACGGATGGTGCCCGCGCGGACGGTCGCGGTGGCGCGTCCGGTGAGCACGGCCGTCGCGCCGCCGGACGCCGTGAAGGCGCCGCCGGGCGTGCCGGTCACGCTCGCCGCGGTGATGCTCGCGCCGTCGATGGTGGCGGTGACGCCGCCGGACGCCGTGAAGGCGCCGTCGCGGCCTGCCGTGATGCGGGCCGCCGTCACGCGCGCGCCGCCGACCGTCGCCTCGGCGCGGCCCTCGGCCACGAGCCGGCCCGAGGCCTCGTGCAGCCACGCGCGCTCGGCCGAGACCGTCGCCCCGCCGGTGCCGTCGTACAGGCGGACCGCCACGCGCGCCGCCGGCGTCCCCGCGGGCGCCTCCGGCGGCGGGCCGAGAAAGACGGCCGACGAGTCGCCGTCCGTCGCTGTGATGCCGGCCGAGGCGGGCGCGCGGGCGTAGCGGGCGAGGTACGGCGCGTCGACGTCCAGCGTCGGCCGGCCGCCGTCGGTCGCGCGCAGGCGAGCGCCCCACGTCTCGGCGTCGGGCAGGTCCTCGATCGCGACGCCGGCCGGCAGGCCCGGCGGCGGCGTGCGGACGCACCCGGCGAGCCCGCTCGCCACGAGCGGCGCCAGCGCGAGCAGAACGGAGAGGGACCGGCGGGACGTCACGGGGCAGCGGAGCGGGGCCGCCAAGGTAGCCCGACCGGAGCGGCCGCCGGGGCGGGTCGAATCGACCGGCCCGGGTTACGGATCGACCCTCGCGGCGGCTCGCCGACATCCTCTCGCAGGGCACTCCCGTTTGCCAGAGGTCCGCCTGACGCCGCGCTGACGCCCGTTTGAGCCCCTCGGGCGTCGCGCGCACATGCCTGCATTCCTGCGGAGATGCCCTCTCGGTACGATATTCGTCCGAGTGGCCGATGTCGGGACTGCCCGGCTCCGCGCGCCACCTTCCATTCCGGCCCCTGCCCGGCCGCCGCCATGACCTTCACGTTTCAGAAAGCCTCCCAGACGGCCGTCGTCGTCCGCATCGGCAAGGCCCTCGACTTCCGCAACGCGGCCGAGTTCAAGGCCGCCTGCCAGGAGCACGCCCGCCAGGGCATCCGCTACTACGTCCTCGACTTCTCGTCGACGGGCATTCTGGACTCCACCGGCCTCGGCGTCATCTTCTCGCTCTACCGGCAGCTGACGCCGGCCGGCGGGCAGGTCGTGTTCGCGAGCGTCTCGCGGCCGGTCCAGGTCGTCGTGCAGCTCACGCGCACCTACAAGGTCTTCCGCCAGTTCCCGACCGTCGAGGCCGCCCTCGAGGCGGGCGCGGCGCCGAGCGGCCCCGCCCAGATCGGGGCCGGCGAGCCGCGCCCGGGCGACGCTCGCCCGCAGCAGCCGACCGGCACGCTCTGAGCCGAGCGCCGGCTCCCCCCGCCGTCACCACCACCGGGCTCAGGCATGCCGCAGGTCCACTTTACCCGCCTCGACCACGCCATCGACGAGGTCCACGACCTCTTCGACCGCTGGGCCGAGAGCGGCACGCTCGACGGGTCGCTGGACGAGGACGGCGCGAGCGTGCTCCGCCTCGCCGTCCACGAGTGGATCGCGAACCTCGTGCAGCACGCCGCCTTCCCCGCCGGCGCGCGCATCACGCTCGACGTCGAGCCCGGCAAGAGCGTCGTCCGCTGCGCGATCGAGGACTCGAGCGTCGGCTTCGACTTCGCGGGGCAGGTCGAGCAGCAGCACGCGATCCTCGACGCGCCGGCGCCGTCCGAGCGCGGCCGCGGCCTGCTGATGCTCATCACCTGCACCGAGGCGCTCGCATTCCGGCCCGCAGCCAGCGGCGCGCGCCAGCGCATCTCGTTCTGCGTCCGCGCCGGGACCGGCGCCGCGCTCTTCGAGCCGCTCTTCCGCCCCGAGGACCTCGCCGACGACTTCTCGCTACTCGGCCCCGACCTCTCCGACGCCGCCCCGACGCTCGCCAGCACCCCCGCAGGGGACGGCGACACCCACGGGACCGCCGTCGCCTACCCCGACGCTCCGTGACGACGCCCAACATCCTCGTCGTCGAGGACAACAAGACGCTCCGGCGGCTGCTCGAGTACCGCCTCGCCAAGCGCTTCGACGTGCGCGTGGCCGAGAACGGCGAGCGTGCGCTCGAGGCCGTCGCCGAGCGCATGCCGGACCTTATCGTGTCCGACATCATGATGCCGGTCATGGACGGCTTCGCGCTGCTCGCCGCGCTGCGCGCGCAGCCCGCGACCGAGGCCATCCCGTTCATCTTCCTCACGGCCAAGACGGACG
>JBBSUZ010000245.1:0-5047 GCA_038233965.1 Rhodothermales bacterium
AGCGCAGCGGCCTCGGGGCTGGCCGTGCGGAAGTCGCGCTCGGCGGCGCGGCGGCGCGCGATGATGACCGGGTCCTGAAGGCCGGTGAGGCGGCCGTGGTACGCCTTCTGCGAGTTGCGGAGGCCCTGGATCTGCGAGCGCACAGCGTCCGGGTTCTCCGCCTGGCCCGTCGCGACGTACGCGAGGAGGGCGCTCACGCGGGCGTCGATGAACTCGTTGGTCGCCGGCAGCTCGGTGTCGCGCAGCGTCTCGAGCTCGGCGACGGTCAGGCCGCGGCTCGTCGAGCCCGGGTTGCCGACGACGAACACGACGCTGTCGCGGGCGACGCCCGACGTCGAGAGCGGGAAGTAGTCGGGCGAGTCGAGCGGGCGGCCGTCGTCGCCGTAGACGCGCAGGAAGGCGAAGTCGGCGGCGTAGCGCGGGTACGTGAAGTTGTCGTAGTCGCCGCCGAACGAGCCGAGGCGGAGCTCGGGCGCCATCACGAGGCGGACGTCGCGGTAGCGGCGGAACGTGTACGCCGAGTAGCGGCCGCCGTTGTACAGCGCGACGACCTGGACGACAAACGGGGCCGTCGGGCCGGCCGTGACGCCGCGGGCGGCGAGCAGGCGCGTGGTGATGGCGGTCGTCGCGGCCTCGGTCGCGCTCTGGCGCGCCTCGGCCGTGGCCGCGGCGTCGACGGCGGCCGACATCTCGGCCGTGACGTCCTCGATGCCGACGAGCTGGTCCATCGTCATGTCCGGCGCCGGGCGCTCCTCGGCGAGCGAGCGGGCGTAGAAGCCGTTGTCGAGCAGGCCCTCGCCGCCGCGGTCCACGGCGACGACCGCGCCCTCGGCGCAGTGGTGGTTGGTCGCGACGAGGCCGTGCGGGGAGACGAACGAGGCCGAGCAGCCGGGCATGCGGAGGCTCGCGAGGCGGGCGTGGCGGTACCACGCCTCGTCCGGCCGGAAGCCGTACGTCGCGGCGAGGTACTCGGTCGGCGGCTCTTCGAAGAGCCACATCTTGCCGCCGTCGAGCGCGCGGGCGGTGACCGTGTCGGTCGCGGCGGGCTGCGCCGTCGAGACGGGCGCGAGCGCACTCGCTGCGAGGATGAGGAGGGCGAGACGGGCGGCAGAACGGAGGGGAGTCGGCATCGAGCAGGCGTGGCTGGCGGGATCTCGGCAAGCTAGCACGCCGACCGCCGTGTCGGCCCGGCGGCTTCCGGTGCGCGATGTCCGGTTCTTCCCCATGCTCTCACGCGCGCTCCGGAGCATAGACTTAAGGACCAACATCTGACAGGGTTCTCACCCGTCCATGCACGCCATCCTGTACCGCTCGACGGCAACGAGCCCGGTGTCGCCTGCCGACATCGCGCGGATGGTCGACGTCGCCGCACGCCGGAATGCGCTCTGGTGCATCACGGGTCTCCTGCTCCACGGGATCGACGCCGACGGCCGCCACGGCTTCGCGCAGTGGCTCGAAGGCGACGCGGAGGGCCTCGAAAGCCTGTTCGCGCTCATCTGTGCCGACCACCGGCACACGGACGTCGTGCGGATCGCGGACAGCCGCGACCTCGCCTGCTACGCCCTCCCGACGAGCAGGCAGGCGATGTGGGCGATCGACGTCGGCTGCCTGCCGGTGACCGTCGAGGAGTTCCTCATCTGCGTCGCTGCCCACCTCGACCTGTCGGAACCGCCTGCGCTGCACGAGTAGAACCGGACCCTGACGCCCCGGTCCGATGCTTCGCTTGCTCACCTTTTGTGCGTTAGGTCTGTCCGTCGCCGGCTGCGATTCGGGGACCTCGGGCCCGACCCCCCCGCCGGCCATCGAGACGCCCGTCACCGTCGCGTCGACGCGCGAGGTCGGGACCGTCGGCAAGCCGGCGACGGTCGCCGGGCGCGACGGCGCGCAGTCCGCCCTCGTCGGTGGTCGCCTGCTGTGGGTCTTCGGCGACACGTTCTTCGCGACGCGCTCGGTCGACGGCACGAACTACCGCACCAACACCGCGACGCTCGCCGACCCGGCAACGCCGCTCGTGACGACGGAGCCGCTCGACGCCAACGGCGTCCCGCTCACCGCGCTCGCGCTGACGCCTGCCGAACTGGCCTACAACGCGGCCTCGGGCAGCGGCACGGACCGCGTCGCGGTCTGGAACGCCGGGCTCGTCACGGATGCCGCGCGCGGCTCGGCGCTCGGGTTCTACGAGTCGCTCTACACGAAGCCGGCCGGCTGGGAGGCCATCGGTATCGGCACGGCCCGCTTCCAGCCGGGCCAGACGACCGGCACGCGCACGCCCGGCCTGCTGTTCGACCGCGCGGCGGGCGAGCCGCTGTTCAAGTCCGCGCTGCTGCACGACGGCACGGTCTACCTCTACGGCGCGCTGGCGGGCGGCGGCACGGGCGTCGCGAAGGCCCCGCTGGCCTCGGCGGAGACGCGGAGCGCGTACACCTTCTGGACCGGGAACGCGTGGTCCTCAGAGATCCAGCAGACGGGCGTGCTCGCCGGCGTCCCGGCGGACCTCTCGGTCGCGTGGAATGCGCACCTCGGCCGCTTCGTCGGCGTCTCGGTCCCGTTCGGGAGCCGGACCGTCACGTTCCGGACGGCCGCCCGGCCCGAAGGCCCGTGGTCGTCGGCGCAGCCGCTCTTCGAGACGCGCGCCGGCGCGAACGGCCAGCCCGTCTACGCCGCGACGCAGCACCCGGCTCTCGCCCGCGACGGCGGCAAGACGATCGCGGTGTCGTACTCGCTGCCGACCGACTGCTTCCTGTGCGGCGAGGTCGTCGTGGTCGACGTCACGTTCGGCTGATCCTGTCGTTCCGCAAAGCCTCCCTCCCGGACACGACACCGCCCGCGCGACGGGTGTCGCGCGGGCGGTGGGTGGCGCGGTTGCGCCGAGCGGAGGGGGTGGGATTCGAACCCACGGTACCCTTGCGGGTACTCCGGTTTTCGAGACCGGCCCGATCGACCTCTCTGGCACCCCTCCTGGGGGCCCGCAATCTAACTCCGCCGGCCCGGCTGCCGGAAACCGTCGCCGGGTGAATTGCGCCCGAAGCCCTCCCACCGAATGCGCCTCGCCCTCCTCGCCGTCCCCCTCGCCGTCGCCGCCCTCGCCGGGTGCGCGCCCCGCCTCGCCCCGATGTCCCCCGCCGCCCCGCTCCCGGATCCTGGCCTCTACACCCTCACCGACGCGCCGCAGGTCGGGATCGCCGACGGCGTCATCGTCCGCGAGGGCGGCATCTCCGGGCTGGACCGCCTCGCCGACGGGACGTTGATCGGCGTCACAGACCGCGGGCCGAACATCGACGCCGCGACGTCTGAGGGCCGCCCGTCGAAGCGCTTCCCGGTCCCGGGCTACCACCCGTCGATCGTCACGCTCCGCCTGGACGACGACCGCATCGAGGTCGTCAGCCGCGTCCCGATCCTGACGCCCGACGGCGGCGCCGTCTCGGGCCGCCCGCCCGCCGGCTCGCAGCCCGGCGATGTCGACGTGACCATCACCGAGACGGCGACGGGTGCCGACAACCTCCCGCTCGAGCCAGATCCGTGGGGCCTCGACGCCGAGGGCATCGCCGACGCCGGCGACGGGACGGTCTGGCTCTGCGAGGAGTACCGCCCGTCGCTCTGGCACGTGGACCGGGCGACGGGCCGCGTGCTCGGCCGCGTCGTGCCGCGCCCCGAGCTGCGCACCGACTTCCCGCTGCCGCTCGTCTTCCGCAACCGCACGGCGAACCGCGGCTTCGAGGGCATCGCCGTCGTCCGGACGGCCCGCGGCGTCCGCGTCGTGGCGGTCTCGCAGGGGCCGATGACCGTGCCCGGCGGGAGCCCGGTGACTCCCATCGCGCGCCTCCTCGTGTTCGACCCGGCATCGGGACAGGCCGAGACGCGCGCGTTCGCGCTCGACGGCCACGACCGCCGAATCGGCGACATCGCGGCCCTGCCGGACGGTCGCGTGCTGGTTATCGAGCAGGGCGTGACCGAGACGGGCGGCGCGTGGAGCGCGCACCTCTACGCGCTCGACCTCATGGCCGGCCGCGCGGTGGACGACGGTCAGCCGCCGGAGACGTACGCGACAGAGGCTGAGGCCCGTGGCGCCGGCGTCGCACTCGTTCCCAAGCTGCGCGTCGCGGATCTGCTCGCGGCGGGCTGGCCGCCGGGCGCGCGCAAGCCCGAGGGCCTCGTCATCGACGGCCGCCGCGTCATCGTGACGGCGGACAACGACTACGGGATCGACTCGGCCGCAGGCGACGGCCGCGCCGCCGCGAACGGCCGCGAGACCGTCGCGCTCGTCTTCGACCTGCCTACCGCACCGTAACGCGGGCGCGTCTCTTCCCCATTTCTTCGGACCGGCCTGCCGGACGCAGGCCGTCGCGTCGGTAGTTTGTCCGGCTCCAGTGGACGCCCCGTCCGCACCATGCGCCCCCCGGCGCGGCCACCGGCATCGTCCGCCCGGCTGTTCCGAGGGTCCTCAAGCCCGCACCCGTATGTACGCCATCGTCGAGATCGCCGGCAAGCAGTTTAAGGTCCAGAAGGACGCCAAGCTCTACATCCCCCGCACCAAGGACGCCGTCGGCGACACGGTCACCATCGACCGCGTGCTGCTCGTCTCCGGCGACGACGGGGTCCAGGTCGGCGCGCCGACCGTCTCCGGCTTCTCGGTCTCGGCCGAGGTCCTCGCGCACGTCAAGGGCGACAAGGTCGTCGTGTTCAAGAAGAAGCGCCGCAAGGGCTACAAGGTCCGCAACGGCCACCGCCAGCCCTTCACGCAGGTCAAGATCACCGGCCTCTCCTCCAACTACGCGTCCCGCGCCCGCGCCCTGCGCGGTCCCAGAACCCACCTGAAATGGCACACAAGAAAGGCGTTGGCTCGTCGCGCAACGGCCGCGACTCCAATCCGAACATGCTCGGCGTGAAGGTCTACGGCGGCACGGCGATCCCGGCCGGCTCGATCATCATTCGCCAGCGCGGCACCAAGTTCCACCCTGGCACGAACGTTGGCCGTGGCAACGACGACACACTCTTCGCGATGTCGGCCGGCCGCGTCCGCTTCGCAGTCTCGCGCGGCGGCCGCAAG
>JBBSUZ010000246.1:0-5031 GCA_038233965.1 Rhodothermales bacterium
GCCCAGCCCGGTCAGGGCGAGGGCGCCGAGGCGCTTGCCGGTCGTCCACTCGGGTCGGTCGATCTTCTCGTAGAAGACGATCAGCGCGATGAAGAACAGCGTGAGGACGTTGAGCAGGTGGATGCCGATCGCGAGGCCGAAGAGGTACGCGATGGCGACGAGGTAGCGGTCTGCCTTGAGGCCGAACGGGTGCTCGCCGCGCGCGCGGAAGGCCGCTTCCTCGTGGCGCGTCGCGTCGCGCCAGACGAGCGCGAGCCACACGACGAGCGCCGTAAACAGCATCGACATCGCGTAGACCTCGGCCTCGACGGCGTTGAACCAGAACGAGTCCGTGAAGGCGAACGCGAGCGCCCCGACGGCGCCGCCGACCGTGGCCGCGGCGCGGTCCGTCCACGACCACTCCGCCGGGTGCCCGAGCCAGACGCGGGCGAAGCGCACGATGATGAGGTGCGTCAGCAGGATCGTCAGCGCCGACGAGACGGGCGAGACGAAGTTGACGGCCATCGCGACGGGCTCGTCCGTGAAGGCTGAGAACAGGGGCGCGAAGAGGGCGAAGAGCCGCCCGACGAGCATGTAGAACGGCGCGCCCGGCGGGTGGCTTACCTGGAGGCCGTTCGAGATGGCGATGAACTCGCCGGAGTCCCAGAAGGGCGCCGTCCGGGCCATCGTCAGCGTGTAGACGACGAGGGAGACGGCGAAGACGCCGGCGGCGGCGAGGCGGTCGAACAGCTTTCCGGACATGCGCGCGGGGAGTGAGGCGGGGCCCGGGCACGGGCACGGGCGGCCAAAAGATACCCCGGCCCCTCGGCGGGCACGCCGCAGGGACCGGGGAGACGTTGCACGGTCGAACCTGCCACGCGATTTCGCCGGCCAGATTCCGAGGCGGGTAAGCCGGCGGTGGCAGCGGCTGAGGGTTAATTACGGATCGTAAACCGCACCGGGACAGTCATCCTGACACTCACACGCTGTCCGTTCTGGCGGCCTGGTGTGAAGCGCGTGCGTTGGACGCCCGCGATGGCCGCGGCTCGTGTACGTCGAACAGCACGCGGACGTGAAGGACGCAGTTGAGCGCGAGAAGCGGCTGAAGCGGTGGCATCGCGCGTGGAAGCTGGAGCTGATCCGGCAGCAGAACCCGGCGCTACGGGATCTGTGGTCGGATCGAGAGAAGCCGTGGTGAGAGGGTTGAGGTGCTGGAGTATGTCCAGGAGATCCCGGGTCGGGGCCCGGGATGACATCTGTGGATGCGGGAGCGCTGTGGATGCGTGAGGGCTGTGGGCCGAGTCGTTCGGTGAGTCCGCCGCGGTGAGTCTGTCAGCAGTGAAGTCGTCGGCGGGTTGTCTGGGCTGGACGGAGCCGTGGGCGCTGGGGCGTCGTAGGGGTCCGACACTGACCGAAACCGCCATGCGCTTCGAAGACCGCGTCGTCATCGTCACCGGGGCCGCGGGCGGCATCGGCCTCGCCACCGCCTGCCGCCTCGCCTCGGAAGGCGCGCGCGTCGTCGCCGCCGTTCACTCCGAGGCGCACCTTGCCGAGACCGAGCGGGCGATCCGTGATGCCGGCGCGGCGGACGTCTGGGCCTGCCTCTGCGACGTCTCGGACGAGGCCGCGGTCGCCGCCTGCACGGCGGGCACGGTCGAGCGGTGGGGGCGGCTCGACGGCGTCGTCAACAACGCCGGCGTGATGGACTTCAAGGCCTTCGACGCGTGGACGGCCGCGGACTGGCAGCGCACACTCGGCGTGGACCTGATCGGGGCGTACTGGTTCATGCGCGACGCCTTCCGCCTCATGGCGCGCGGCGGCGCGATCGTCAACGTCTCCAGCATCCACGCCGACATGACGACGCCGCTCGTCGCGACGTACGCCGCGGCGAAGGCGGCCCTCGTGTCGCTCACGCGCTCGGCCGCCATCGAAGGCCGCGAGAAGGGCATCCGCGCCAACGCGGTCCTGCCCGGCGCCATCGAGACGCCGATGCTGCGCGAAAACCCGAACATCAAATCGGGCGCGGAGACGATCGCGCCCGAGGACGTCGGCGCACCCGAGACGGTCGCCGCGGCGATCGCGTTTCTGCTCTCCGACGACGCGGCGTTCATCACCGGCGAGGCCCTCCGCGTCGACGGCGGGCGCCTCGCGCGGCTGTAGCTCAGGCCGGGCGGCGGTTCCAGAGGAAGTAGACCGGCAGGCCCGTCGCGACGAGCGCGAGGCCGGGCCACGTCGTCGGGCCCTGGTACGTGAACAGGACGCCGAGGATGACGGCCGCGCCGACCATGTAGAGCGCCGGGACGACCGGGTAGCCGAACGCCTTGTACGGGCGCTCGGCGTCGGGGCGCGTCTTGCGCAGGCGGAAGATGCCGGCGATGGTGAGGATGTAGAACAGCAGGGCGGCCGAGATGACGTACGTCAGCAGGTCGCCGTAGAGGTTGCCGTAGGTGCCGTCGTCGTGGACCGTCCGCGGGAGGACGAGGGCGGCGGCCCAGAGGCCCTGAATGACGAGCGCCCACGCGGGCGCGCGGTGCCGGTTGAGCGTCGCCGCCTTGCGGAAGAAGAGCCCGTCCGCGGCCATCGCGTAGAAGGCGCGCGCGCCGGCGAGGATGAGGCCGTTGTTGCAGCCAAACGTCGAGACGAGGATGACGACGGCCATCACGAGCGCGCCCGCGCCGGGGAAGACGACGTCCATCGTCGCCGAGGCGACACGGTCCGACGGCACACCCTGCATCGTCTCGATGGGCAGCGTGACGAGGTAGGCAAAGTTGGCGAGCAGGTAGAGCGCCGTCACGAGCCCCGTCCCGAGCGCGAGTGCGAGCGGGAGGTTGCGCTTCGGGTTCTCGACCTCGCCCGCGATGAAGGTCACGTTGTTCCACGCGTCGGACGAGAACAGCGAGTTGGTCTGCGCGACGCAGATGCCGACGAACAGGCCGAAGGCGGACGCGGCGGTGAGGCCGCCGCCCGCCGAGACGCTCTGGAGCGTGCCCCGCGGCGTCCACAGGTTGCCGAAGTTGGCGCCGGCCGCGAGCGCATTGTACCCGACGACGAGGCCGAGCACGATCAGCGCGAGCAGGCCGCCCGTCTTGGCGATCGTGAACGTGTTCTGGATGGCCGTGCCCGTGCGCAGGCCGCGCGTGTTGGTCCACGTCAGCAGCGCGATCATCACGAGGCCGACGGCCTGGGCCGTCGAGAGCGAGAGCGCGTAGCCGCCGCCGATGCCGACCGGCGCGACGAGGTACGTGCTCTCGGCGATGCCGGGCACGAGCACGCCGAGGAAGCGCGCGAACGCGACGGCGACGGCGGCGATGGTGCCGGTCTGGATCACGACGAAGAGCGTCCAGCCGTAGAGGAAGCCTGCGAGCGGGCCGAAGGCCTCGCGGAGGTAGACGTACTGCCCGCCGGCCTTGGGCATCATCGCGGCGAGCTCGCCGTAGCTCAGCGCCGCCGCGAGCGTCAGCAGGCCCGTCACGACCCACACGACGAGCAGCCACCCCGGCGCGCCGACCTGCCGCGCGATGTCCGCCGAGACGATGAAGATGCCGGAGCCGATCATCGAGCCGGCGACGATCATGGTGGCGTCCAGCAGGCCGAGGCCGCGCCGGAGCGCGGGGCCGTCGGCGCCCGGCGCGCCGGGCAGGGGGTCGACGGGCGCGGCGTCGGTGAGGCTCATGCGTGTGGGTGCGAGGAGGGGCAGAACGGCCGACGCCGCCCGGAGAGGCGGCGTCGGGAGCGGCGTCAGACGCCCGGCGGCTGGTCCCGGAGGAGGTCGCCGGCCTGGTTCGGCGAGAGCGTCTCGGGCTCGCCCGGCGTGAACGTCGCGCGGCCACCGCGGCGCAGCGTCGAGTGCTTCGCGCCGTAGAGGAAGTAGATGATCAGGCCGATGACGAGCCAGATGCCGAAGCGCTCCCACGTCACGCGCGTGAGCGCGGTCATGAGGTAGATGCAGATCGCCATGCAGCCGATCGCGACCGGCCACACGAAGGAGATCCGGAAGCCGCGCCGCCGCTCCGGGTCCTTGTAGCGCAGGATCAGCACGCCGGCGGCGACGAGCGTGAACGCGAAGAGCGTCCCGATGTTGGTGAGCTCCGCCGCGATGTTGATGTCGATGAGCCCCGCCGGGATTGCGACGAAGACGCCCGTGATGATCGTCGAGAAGACGGGCGTGCGGAAGCGCGGGTGGATCTTCGAGAAGACCGGCGGCAGCAGGCCGTCGCGGGACATCGAGTAGAAGATGCGCGTCTGGCCGTACTGGAACACGAGCAGGACCGAGACGAACGCGAGCGACGCCCCGAGCGAGATGATCGTCGCGATGCCCGGCCGGCCGACGGCCGTGAGCGCGTCCGCGACCGGCTTGGCGCCCGCGAGCGTCCCGAGCGGCACCATGCCCGTGAGCACGGCCGAGACGGCGATGTAGAGGATCGTGCAGACGATGAGGCTGGCCATCATGCCGATGGGCAGGTCGCGCTGCGGGTTCTTGGCCTCCTCGGCGGTCGTCGAGACGGCGTCGAAGCCGATGTAGGCGAAGAAGATCAGGGCGCCGCCGCTCATGATCCCGGACCACCCGTTGGGCATGAACTTGGTCGGGCCGAGCGGGTTGGCCGGGTCTGCCGGGCCGGACCAGTACTGCGCGAAGTCCACGTACTGCCAGCCGATGAACAGGAACAGCGCGATGAGGCCGAGCTTCAGGAAGACGAGCCCCGCGTTGAGGTTGGCCGACTCGCGCACGCCGTACACGAGCAGCGCCGTGACGATGAACGTGATGAGGACGGCCGGCAGGTTGAAGATGATCGGGAAGCCGACGTTCGGGGCCGTCGCGAAGGCCTGCTGCGCGACCTCGAGCACGCCGCCGTACTTGTCCGGGTGCGCGAGCGCGTTGTGCGCCGTCACCGGGTCGATGGCGAGCCAGGCTGGGAAGTGGATGCCGAAGTGGCTCAGGAACTCGGTGAAGTACTCGCTCCACGAGATGGCCACGGCGATGTTGCCGACGGCATACTCGAGGATGAGGTCCCAGCCGATGATCCACGCGACGAGCTCGCCGAACGAGGCGTA
>JBBSUZ010000247.1:0-4990 GCA_038233965.1 Rhodothermales bacterium
CGACGGGCAGCGCCTCGCGGGCGGCCCAGTTGAGGCCCTCGTGGAAGCCGCCCTGGCTCGTCGAGCCCTCGCCGCCCGAGACGTAGACCGCCTTGGGCGTCTCGAGCGCCGGCTCGCCGGCCTTCTCCGCCGCGGCGGCGTCGCGCTGGTATGCGAGCGCGAAGCCGACGGCCGGCAGGTACTGCGCCGCGACCGAGGAGGACGTGCTGAGGATGTTGAGTTCCTTGTGGCCGAAGTGCTCCGGCATCTGCCGCCCGCCGCCGTTCGGGTCGCCCGCCTTGCCGAAGTGGGCGCGCAGGATCTCGTGCGGCGTCATCCCGACCGACAGCGCCGTCGCGAGGTCGCGGTAGTAGAAGCAGAACGCGTCGTGCCCGCCGACGAAGGCGCGCCCCATCGCGGTCTGCGAAGCCTCGTGGCCGGACGAGCCGATGTGGAAGTAGCCCTTCCCCTGCTTGAGCAGCGTCAGCATCTTCTCGTCGAGCCGCCGCGACGTCATCATGGTGCGCAGGCATGCCATGAGCGTCTCCTGGCCGACCTCCTCGAGCGTCAGCGGCGTCACCTCGAGGTCCCCCTCGAAGCCGACCGGCGCGGGGCGGCTCCCCTTGTTCGGGTCCGTCTCCTCGTCGAACGCGGTGTCGACGTCGGCCGTGATGTCCGCGTCGTCCCCGATCGAGTCGGCGGCATCGCCTGCCGAGGCCACGGGGGTCGTGTCGGAAGCGTCAGCGACGGACTCGGGCTCGCTGGCCGAGACCTCGGCGGGCGCATCGGCCGGGGCGGCGTCGGCCGTCACCTCGGGCGCCTCGTCCGCCGCTGGCTCGGCGACCGGCTCGGCGGTGACGGGCTCGGCTTCGAGCGCTGCACGCAGACGGTCGGCGTCGAGCGGTGCGTCGGTGGCCGCATCGTCGGCGGCTGCGGGCTCGGCGGCCATCTCGGCGACCGGCGCGGCCGCCGGCTCCGCACGCGAGTCCGGCGGCGCGCCGTCGCCCTCGGCGGCGTGCGCATCCGCGGCCGGCACCTCGGCGGGCTGCACCTCGGTGGACTGCACCTCGGCGGATTGCGGCGCGAGGAACGTCCGGGTCGTGTACCGGCCGGAGTCGGACGTCGGCGACGGGCGGTCGTCGGCGGGCAGGTCGGGGTTGTTCTCGGACGCCATAGCGGAGGGGCGAAGGGAGCGGCAGACGGGCCGGCAGGCATGCCGGAGGGAGCACGCCAAGATACGGCGCGGCGACACGGCCTCGGAGGCACGACCGCGCCGCAGCCCGCCGTTCGGGCGGAACCCCGCCCCGCCCGCCCCGTCCGACACGGCCGTCCGCCGCCCCACCGATGGAGACCCCCCCGCCGCCCGACACCGAGACTCCGCCGCCGAGCGGGGTCGTCTGGATCAAGCGCTTCGGCGTGCTCGGATTCCTGTTTTTCTTGACGAAGGGCCTGATGTGGCTTGCGCTGCCGGCCCTGCTCGTCTCGCTCGGGGCGAGCTGCTGAACGGGCACGGGTGCGTGCGGAAGAGGCGAAAACGTCGTACGTTGGGCCGGTTCCTCACCCAGCCCACCGGCTCCATGTTTCGAACAGCCCTTACCGGCGCCGTCGCCCTCGCGGCCTTCGGCGTCGCGGCCGTCGCCCCTGCGTCGGCGCAGTCTGCCGTCACCTTGAGCCGCACGGCGACGCGCGTCCTTTCGGACATCACGGACACGGTCAAGGACGACGACGGCCAGCACGTCACGCTCCACACCGTGCTGACGTACGACCCCGTCGCCGGCGAGTACGTTCGGACGGTCACCACCCTCGACGGCCGCGTCCGCGAGCGGAACGTCCAGACGGCCCACATCTTCCGCCCGACGCGCGAAGAGGACCAGGCCGCCCGCGCCATCGTCGCCTTGGATCCCGAGATCGCGGCGATGATGAGCCGCTCGGCCTACCCGGTCGAGATCTCGGGCGGCTTCCAGCTGCTCCGCGAGGAGGGCCACGGCTGCGGGACGGGCTCGCGCTGCCTCCAGTACGAGGTCATGCAGACGGTGCCGGGCGAGAACTTCGCGCGCCGCATGCGCTATGTCGTCGTGGACCTCCGCACGCTGGAGCTCTTCTCGAACGACTTCGACCCCGCGACGGAGGGGAACCTCGCCAACCCAGCCGCGCGGGCGCAGTCCCGCTCCAACTGACCCATGCGCCGACTGATACTTGCCGCCGGCCTCGCGGCTGGCCTCGCCGCCTCAGGCGCACAGGCCCAGAGCCCGGTCTCCAACCTCAGCACCGTCACCAACGGCAGCGCCCCGAGTGGTCACATCACGTGGCCCGTCGCCAGTCCCGTCTGGGAGTTCGACTACTACCGCCCCGGTAACCGGACCACGACCGACGGCACGGGCCTCGAGATCCGCAACGTCAACTACCGCGGCCACCGCGTCTTCGAGCGCGCGAGCTCGCCCGTCCTCAACGTCGAGTATGACGCCGGCGGCTGCGGCTGCTACCGCGACTGGCAGGACGAGGCGTCGCCGTATCTGTCCACGGCCGTCGCGGGCGGCACCTCCACCGCGCAGTACATGGACGCTCAGGCGGGCACCGTCATCACAAACTGTGAGCGGAGCACGGCGGGTCCTGTCGGCGACGCGGGCAGCTTCACCGGCGTCGCCGTGGAGGACTACGGCACCGAGCTCGTCCTCACCGGCCATATGCGCGCCGGCTGGTACCGATACCGCGTGAAGTGGCACTTCTACGCCGACGGCCGCATCTGGCCCGAGTACTCGTTCGCCTCGGCGCCGAGCTCCTGTGTCTCCCGCCCGCGCCGCCACCACGCCTACTGGCGCTTCGACTTCGACCTCGAGAACACGCCGAGCAACGACATCATCTCGGAGACCGCCATGGACGGCACCGTGACGACGTTCGACACGGAGGTCCGCCGCGACTGGGGCACGACGTCCGGCGGCCGGACGCAGCGCACGGTCGACCACTGGACGGTCCAGGATGCCACGCTCAATGCCGGCTTCACGATCACACCGGGCACGCAGGACCTCACCGTCCCCACCGACGCCTTCTCGAAGACGGACGTGCTCGTGCTGCGCTACAAGACCAACGAGATCGACGACGGCGTCGTCTTCGGCGGCGGCTGCGCGTTCCTGTTCGAGCCGTTCCTCAACAACGAGTCCGTCAACGGCGCGGACAACGTGTTCTGGTACCGCTCGTCCTCGGCCCGCACCACGGGCACGTGTGAGCTCCGCGGCCCGACGCTGACGCCGTTCGGCTACACCGCCACGGCCGGTGAAGGAAGCCCCGAGGCGCTCCGTCAGGCGGTCGAGGTTCAGGCCGCCGCGCCGAACCCGTACACGACGCAGACGACGGTCCGCTTCCGCGTCGCGGAGTCGCAGGACGTCCGCGTGGTCCTCTACGACGCGCTCGGCCGCCAGGTCCGCGTGCTGCTGGAGCAGCCCGTCGAGGCCGGCGTCTTCGAGACGGTCGACATCCAGTCCGGCGACCTGCCGGCCGGGACGTACGTCGTCCGCGTCGAGGGCGCGCGCGCCGCGGGCTCGACCCGCATCGTCCTCGCCCGCTGACCGACCTTGGTCCGCTCATGCTGCGCCCGCTCCGACACACCTCGGGGCGGGCGCTCTCTTGCTCCCATGCACTCTTCCACGTACGACGTCGCCCTCATCGGCGGCGGGCTCGTCGGGCTCGGCACGGCGGTCCGCCTCACCGAGCGGCGGCCGGGCCTCCGGGTCGTCCTGATCGAGAAGGAGCCGGACGTCGCCCGGCACCAGAGCGGGCGCAACTCGGGCGTACTCCACGCCGGGCTGTACTACGCGCCGGGCAGCCGCAAGGCGCGTCTCTGCCGGGCGGGCAAGGTGCAGATGGAGGCATTCTGCGAGGCCGAGGGCCTGCCGTTCGTGCGCTCGGGCAAGACGGTCGTCGCCATCACCGAGGACGAGCGCCCGAGGCTGTCGATGCTCGCCGCCCGCGCCGAGGCCAACGGCGTCGCGATCGTCCGGCTCGGACCGGAGGGCATCCGCGAGCACGAGCCGCACGCCGCTGGCGTCGAGGGCCTGTGGGTCGCCGAGACGGGCGTCGCCGACTTCCCGGCCGTCGCGCGGCGCATGGCGGAGATCCTTCGAGCGCGCGGCGTCGAGATCGTCACCGAGACGGAGGCGCTGCGCGGGCGCGAGACGTCCAGCGGCGTCACCATCGAGTCGTCGACGGGAACGGCGGGGGCGCGTGTGCTCGTCAACGCGGCGGGGCTGTGGGCGGACCGCGTCGCGCTGGCCTTCGGCGTCACGCCGGGCGTCCGGCTCGTCCCGTTCCGCGGCGAGTACGCCGAGCTGCGGCCCGAGGCGGCGCACCTCGTCCGCGGCCTCATCTATCCAGTCCCGGACCCGTCGTTCCCATTCCTCGGCGTCCACCTCACGCGCGGCGTCCACGGCGTCGTCGATGCCGGCCCGAGCGCGGCGCTCGCCTTCGCCCGCGAGGGCTACCGCCTGCGGACGCTCCGCCCGCGCGAGCTCGCCGAGTCGCTCGGCTACCGCGGCTTCCGGACGCTCGCGCGGACGCACTGGCGGATGGGCCTCGGCGAACTCGGCCGGTCGGTCAGCCGCCGCGCGTTCTGGCGCGCTGCGCAACGCCTCGTGCCCGGCCTCGCGCAGTCCGACCTGGTTCGTGCGCCATCCGGCGTCCGCGCCCAGGCCGTTCGGCCCGACGGGTCGCTCGCGGACGACTTCGTGATCGAGCAGACGCGCCGGGCCGTCCACGTCATCAACGCCCCGAGCCCGGCCGCGACGGCCTCGTTCGCCATCGGAGACGAGATCGCGACGATGGTCCTCGACCGGCTCTGACGGGAGTTAGCGGGCAGCGGGCAGCGGGCAGCGGGCAGCGGGCAGCGGGCAGCGGGCAGCGGGCAGCGGGCAGCGGGGCGAAAGCAACCACGCTGACGCCCCACGTCAACCGCCTCGCTCAATACTTGTCATCCTGAACTTGTTTCAGGATCTGCGTTTCATCAAGGATGGACAAAGGC
>JBBSUZ010000248.1:0-4905 GCA_038233965.1 Rhodothermales bacterium
CACCGTCTCGCGCTCGAGCTCGGCGAGCGGCACGACAGTGTTGACGAGCCCCATGTCGAGCGCCTCCGTAGCCGAGTAGGGCCGGCAGAGGAACCAGATCTCGCGCGCCTTCTTCTGGCCGACGATGCGCGCGAGGTGGCTCGTGCCGTAGCCGCCGTCGAACGAGCCGACCTTGGGGCCGGTCTGCATGAAGCGCGCGTTGTCCGACGCGATCGTCAGGTCGCAGACGACGTGCATCACGTGCCCGCCGCCCGCGGCCCAGCCGTTGACGGACGCGATGACGGGCTTCGGCATGCGCCGGATGCGCGTCTGGAAGTCGAGCACGTTGAGGCGCTGCGTGCCGGTCTCGTGGCCGTCCGTGACCTCCTTGTAGCCGTGCTCGCCGCGGATGCGCTGGTCGCCGCCGGAGCAGAACGCTTGGTCGCCCGCGCCGGTGATGACGAATACGCCGACCGTCGCGTCGTCGCGGGCGTCGTCGATGGCCGCGATCATCTCGGTGACGGTCGTCGGGCGGAAGGCGTTGCGGACCTCGGGGCGGTTGATCGTCACGCGCGCGATGCCGGCCGTGTTCGTGCCCGGACGGCCCTTCTCGTAGATGATGTCGGTGAAGTCGCCTACGGCGTCCCATTCGAAGGGGCCGGAGACAGTCGGGCGGTCGGTGAGGTGTCCCATCGGAGAGTGCGGGGAAGAGCGGAAGGGCACGGGCATCGCGCGCCCGGTGTCCCGGGTAGGCGCAGCGAACCTCTCCTGTTCCGCGGACGGGCCGTCTTCGAAAGATTACACCCGGCGGCCTCCCGACCGCGTGGACCCGGAACGCAGCACGCCCCGGCCGACAGAGGGTCGACCGGGGCGCGGGAGCGGGCACGTCGAGGTCCGTCAGCGGACGACGGCGATGCGCGTCGCCTGCACGACCCTCTCGCCGACCGCGCGGACGACGTACACGCCGGCGGGCAGACCCGACGTGTCGAGCGTGAACGACGACGACGCTCCGGCCGCGACCGCGCCGTCGTAGAGCGTCGCGACCTGCCGGCCGACGGCGTCGTAGACCGCGACACGGACCGTCTGCGCCGCGTTCGCCGTGAGGCGGATCTCCGTGTGGCCAACCGCCGGGTTCGGCACTGCGACGAGCGACGCGGCCGAGGCGTCGGCCGAGGCCTCGCCGGCCGTCCCGCCACCCGTCGTGACGTCCACGCACCACCCCACCAGCGCCCCGTTCCGGGCGGACAGATCGTCGAGGATGAACAGGCTCCAGACGCCGTTCGGGCTGACGCCGTCGAACGTCGAGAGCAGCGTGTTGCCCGCCGCGACCGTGGACGGCGCAGGCGCGGGCCACGTGTCGTTCGGGTTGATGTTCGTCGGCAGGAAGGTGCCAGACGTCAGCGGACCATCATTGGGAAGTGGGCTGGTGGCCTCGTCGTCCAGGGTGAGCGTGACGGCGGGGATGTTGGTGATGCCGCCCACGTCCGACATCAGGACGGCCGTCAGCCCGAGCGGGTGCTGGAGGAGGATGTCGAGGTCGTCCGGGGCGGTGTGCGTCAGGTCGATGAGCCGCACGTTGACGTCGGTCGCGGCACCCGTCACGCCCGCCACCTCGAGCGTGTTCGGGTACGGATTTGCCGGGCCGGCGGTCGTGCCGATCCCGGGGATCGTCGACGGGACGGTCGAGCAGAACGACGCGGTCGTGGCGCTGCCGCCCGAGACGGCCTCGCTGGCACCGGGCTGCGCGGCGGCGGCGGAGGCGAGCAGGCTGAGCAGCACGGTCGGCGCACGATGCAGGCGGAGGAAGGACAGGCGTGTCATGGGCGGACAGCGAAGGTGTGCTCTAACCCTACGACACACCTGCTCCACGGCGACAGGCTCAACTCCTTATTTATTCAAGCACGACGGCCACCTCTCACCTCAGCCGATGCACGATCAGGTCGGCGAGCGCGTCGGGCGCCTCGGTGAGGAGCGCGTGGCCGGCACCGGGCAGGATCGTGGCGCGGACGCCCGCAGCGGTCATCGCCTCGGACGTCGCGAGGGCGGCGTATTTCGGGTCGAGCGCGCCAGCGACGGCGTGCGTCTCGATATGGAGCGCGCGGAGCGGCTCCCACAGGCTCGGCATCGCTCCCGTCCCCATCGCGACGAGCGCGCACGCGGCCCGCGCCGGGTCGACGTGCATGATGCGGTCGGCCTCGATGGCATCGCGCTGCGCGTCGGTCAGTGACGCGAAGACGGGCTGGCGCGTCCACCGGTGCAGGAACGATGGCAGGTCGGCGGCGAGGTCCCGGGCGAGGGCGGCGTCGTGGGCGCGGCGCTCGGCGCGCTCCTCAGCCGTCTTGAGACCGGGAGACGCGCTGACGAGCACGAGGCGACCGACACGCTCGGGATGGCGGATCGCGAACAACAGCGCGAGGCGCCCACCCATCGAGTACCCGACGACGTCGGCCTGTGGGGCGCCGGCGGCGGCGAGGCGCCCCGCGAGGCGGTCGGCCGCCCACGTGAGCGTGCCTACCGCCGGGGCGATGACGTCGGGCGGCTCGGGGTCCTCCGGCACGGACGGCAAATCGGGGACGTCGGCGAGCACGTCGTCGAGCCAGTCGGGTGCGAGGACGCGCCGCGTCGCAGCGAGGCGGTCGGCGACGGGCGCCCAGTCGGCGCCGCGGCCGAGGAATCCGTGGAGCAGGAGTGCGGGCAGCGGCATCCCGGAAGCTACCGAGGCACGCGCGACGCGGTTACCACGTGCAGCCCGCAGGCACGGCGGGGGCGGCAGCCGGCGTGAAGACGTCGACGCCGCCGATCGTGCGGCGCGTCCGGGCGGCGAGGCAGTTCGGGCCGGGCCCGTAGAGGTAGATCTGCGCCTCGGCGGTGTAGGCCGCGTTCGCGACCGAGACGTAGGTCGCCGCGCTGCTCCGGTTCCAGACCGAGCGGATGCTCGTCGCGTCGGCCGAGATCTCGCCGTTGCCGACGACGGTGACGTTGTCGAAGCCGATGTTGGCGAGGCTGAAGCGCGCGAACGAGGCGTCGTCCCGGCCGCCGCCGAAGGCCACGGCCGTCGAGCGCCACGCGGAGGCGCTGGTCGCCATGCGGACGGCCTCGACGGTCAGGCGGTCGACCTCGGCCTTCTGCGAGCCCTCGCCGTACTGCTGGATGCCGACGACGACCGCGAGGGCGACGATGACGATGCCAATGACGAGGAGGAGGAGCTGCTGCTGGCCCATTCGAGACGCGGGAGGCGATTCGAGCGGGTATCGTCCGCCGCTGCGCCGCCTAAACCCCTACGGCGTGAAGCGGTCGGCGACCCCCGACGCCGCGAGGATGGCGGCGGGGTCGCGCATCGCGAGCAGGTCCCGAATGGCCTGCGCCTTGTCCGCCGCCTGCGCGTAGTAGCCGCGGCAGATCTCGGCGCCGACGTAGTAGCCGACGTCGCCCGTCCAGTCGTCGGCGCGGAAACTCGCGTTGCCGGTCCACTCGCTGTAGTCGGTCGCGTCCTTCTCGGCCATGAAGCGCGTCCAGACGGCGCGCTCGTGGGCGCGGGCCCACGTCGTGTAGTGCGCCTCCGGCCCGCCGGGCAGGGCGAGGTCGGCCAGAAAGTCCGCCCCGCCCTCGACGAGCACGTTCCGGAGGACGGTCCACGTGCCGCTCATGTCCTGGTTGGCGTGGACGAGCTCGTGGAGCACGATGTGCGGCAGCACGTCCGCCTGCGCGATGAGACCCTGCATGCCCGGCGAGAGCTCACCGAGCGGCGAATCCGGCGCGGCCGCGCTCATCTCGACCCCGAGCAGCAGCCCGGCGCCGGTCGATGTCCCGCCGGACGTCAGCACGCCGATGAGGAGATAGACGTCCGGGAACGTGGCCTCGGGGTAGATCGACGTCATGCGGGCCATGCCAGCGCGGATCGCAGGCTCGGTATCGGGCAGGGCCAGCGTGGTGGCGCGGATCGAGGCGTAGTAGGTCGGCATCGCCATCAGCCGGGCGGCGAGCCGGTGCGGACCGCCGATCTTGAGCCGCACGTATTCCTTGAGGCCGTCCGTGCCGGGGTCGAGGTAGAGCCGCTCGAACGTGGCGGCGGCGGTTGCCGTGTCGCGGGCGGCGAGGGCGGGGAGCGCGGCGTCGTAGGCGGCCCAGAAGCGCGGGACGTCCTCGGTGACGACGCGCGGCGCGCCGCGCGGAACCGGCGGGACGTCGGCGTTCTCGCGCGTGCGGGCGACGAGGCGGTCCCAGTCGGCGCGGAGTGTGGCGTCGTCGCGGAGCAAGGCGAGGTCGGTGTCGACCTGCATGTGGTCGGCCTCCGTCCAGCCCGCGTCGACGGACTCGGTGAGGGCAGTCATGGCAGTGTCCCGCTCGCCGACGAGCGCGAACGAGCACGCGGCGTTGTAAAGCAGCGAGGCGCGGTCCGAGCCCGAGAAGGCCGTCGCGACGTCGCGGTAGAGCGGGCCGGCGAGGGCATACCGGCCGCTCTGGTACGCCGCATTGGCCGAGTCGCCGGCGACGAGGCGGGCGTTGAATGCGTCCCACGAGACGGTCTGGGCGGAGGCGCTCCGGGCGGAGAGAGCGGACGCGACGAGCGCGGCGAGCAGGACGAGACGACGCATGGCGTGGCGGAGGTGGCTGATCGACGGACGGACAGGACCGCGCCGATGTTACAGCCCGAGCGCGTCGTCGACCGCTGCGGCGGCGGCGGCCGTGATGCGGGCGTGGAGCGCCGCGTTCTCGGCCCGGTCCGTCCGCACCTCGATCAGGGCGGACGCGCCCGACGCGATCGCCTCGGCGAGGACGGTCTCGAAGGCATCGGCCGTCGCCGGGGCGTGGTAGGCCAGCCCGACCTGCGCCGCCGGGTGCTCGAACGTCAGCCCGTGCGGCGCGGCCATCGCGGCCTCGAACGTCGCCGGGGCCCGCGGATGCGCGCCGCGTGCGACGGGCAGA
>JBBSUZ010000249.1:0-4898 GCA_038233965.1 Rhodothermales bacterium
CGGGCTGGCCCGCGACGTCCAGGTGTCGCCGATCCTCGCCGGGCTGACCGACGCCACGCCGGTCGCGAGCCGCCTGCGCGAGGCCCGCGCCGCCGTCTTAGCCCCGCGCGCGCTGCCCCACACCGTAGCGCTCGACAGCCTAGCGCTCGGCCTCGACCTGCCGCCCTCGGGCGGCGTCGCGAGCGTCCAGAACCGCCGCGTGCGCTCGTTCCGCGACCTGCCCAGCGACCGCGCCGCGCTGACGGCCGAGCGCCGGGCAGCCGTCCGCCGCGCCGAGGCCAGCCCGGCGGCCCTCGCCGCCGCCGGCGTCCCGTTCGCCTTCGCCACGCTCGACGCCGAGCCGGCCAAGATCCTGCCCGGCCTGCGCCGCTACGTCCGCGCCGGCCTCGCGCCCGACGCCGCGCTCGCGGCGCTCACGACCGAGCCCGCCCGCCTGCTCGGCCTCTCCGACGACCTCGGATCGGTCGAGCGCGGCCGCCTCGCGAACCTCGTCCTCGTCCGCGGCGACCTCTTCGCCGACACCTCGACCGTCCGCTACGTCTACGTCGAGGGCGTCCGGTTCGAGAACGCGGGCAAGCCGGCGCGCCGCGCCGCCTCCGGCGACTCGTCCGCGACCGAGATCCTCGGGACGTGGGCGCTGACGGTCACGACGCCCGGCGGCGACCAGACGGGCTCGTTCACCATCGCCGGCGCGCCCGGCGCCTACACCGGCACGACGGTCGTCGACGGCGACTCGTACACGCTGGACGGCGTCGCGCTCGACGGCGACCAGCTGAGCTTCCGCTTCGCCGTACCGGACCTCGGTGGGACTGTCTCGGTCACGGGCACCGTCTCCGGTCTGTCGTTCTCGGGCACGGCGTCCGTCGGCGCGCTCGGCACGTTCCCGGCCTCGGCGACGCGGGCTCCGGATGCCGCCAGCAGGGAGCAGGGAGCGGAGAGCGGAGACTGATGCGGCTCTCCCCACACCTACTCGGTTCACGTCTCACCGTCCATGCCCCGATGACACGACTGCTGATTCTGCTGCTCGCCGCTGCCTGCACCCCGCTCCCCGCGCTCGCGCAGACGCCCGCCGACCTGCCGCCCGCCGACGCCCGCGGCAGCCTCTTGGTCCGCGGCGCGACCGTCCACACGGTCACGCAGGGCACGCGCGTCGCGGACGTTCTCGTGCGCGACGGGCGCATCGCCGAGATCGGGCCGGGGCTGAGCGCGCCGCGCGGCGTCCGCGTCGTCGAGGCGGCCGGGATGCACCTCATGCCCGGCATCGTGGATGCACACAGCCACATCGCGCTCTCGTCCGTCAACGAGGCGTCGACGCCGGTCGTGGCCGAGGTCCAGATGCGCGACGCGCTCGACCCGACGGCCATCGAGATCTACCGCGCCCTCGCCGGCGGCGTCACGACGATCCAGCTGCTCCACGGCTCGGCGAACCCCATCGGCGGCGAGGCCGAGACGATCAAGCTCCGCTACGGCACGCTCGACCCCGACGGCCTGCTGTTCGAGGGCGCGCCGCGCACGATCAAGTTTGCCTTGGGCGAGAACCCGACGCGCGTCCACGGCGGCCGCGGCGTGCGCCCGAGCACGCGCATGGGCGTGGAGCAGGTCATCCGCGAGGCGTTCACCGACGCCCGGATCTACGCTGCCGCGCAGGACGACGCCCGCCGCGCAGGGCGTCCGCTCCCGCCCGTCGACCGCCGCATGGAGACCCTCGCCGGCGTGCTCGACGGGACCGTGCTCGTCCACTGCCACAGCTACCGCGCCGACGAGATCCTGATGCTGGTCCGCGTCTTCCGCGACTTCGGGATCACCCACCTCACGTTCCAGCACGCGAACGAGGCGTTCAAGGTCGCGCCCGAACTGGCCGCCTTCGGGGCGGGTGCGTCCGTCTTCTCGGACTGGTGGAGCTACAAGTTCGAGGTCTACTACTCGACCGCCTACAACGCGGCCGTCCTCACGCGCAACGGGGTCCGGACGAGCCTCAACTCGGACGACGCCGGCATGATGCGCACGCTCTACCACGAGGCGGCCAAGACGCAGCGCTACGGCGGCCTCACGGACGACGAGGCGCTCGCGCTCATCACCATCAACCCCGCGCAGCAACTCGGCGTCGACGCCCGCGTCGGCTCGATCGAGGTCGGCAAGGACGGCGACCTCGCGCTGTTCACGGCCGACCCGCTCTCGATCTACGCCCGCGTCTCGATGACGGTCGTCGACGGCGTCGTCCGCTTCGACGCCGCCCGCGACGGCGACGACCAGCGCCTGAGCATCGACCCCGCCGAGCGTGTCGCCGCCGTACGTCTGTCCGAGGACGAGATCGACGACGCCTGCATGATCGACGCGTTCACGTTTTAGCAGCCGCCCTCCCCGCCGCCCTTTTTCCGACCGCCTCCCATGTTTTCAGTTCGCACGGCGGCCCTCCTCGCCGCTCTGATCCCCGCGGCAGCCTCCGCTCAGGGCGCGCAGTACCGCCCCGTCGCCGGCACGTTCGCGCTCACCGACTGCCGCATCGAGACCGTCACGAACGGCACGATCGAGCGCGGGACACTCGTCGTCCGCGGCGGGCGCATCGAGGCGCTCGGGGCTAACGTCGCCGCACCCGCCGACGCCGTGCAGGTGCCCTGCAACGGCGGGACCGTTTACCCGGGCCTCTTCGACTCCGGCGACCGCGTCGGGCTGCAGGAGATCGGAGCCGTCGAGACGACGGTCGACATCGACGAGGTCGGCGAGATCACGCCGCAGATGCGCGCGCTGACCGCCGTCAACCCGTCGACGGTCCACATCCCGGTGACGCGCCTCTCGGGCGTCACGACGGTCCTGACGTTCCCGCGCGGCGGGCTGCTGCCGGGCACGGCGGCGCTGATCGAGCTCTCGGGCTACACGCCGGACCAGATGGCGGCGGGCTTCGAGGGCGTCGTGCTCGCATTCCCACGCCAGGGCCGCCGCGGCTCGTTCGACCGCCGCGAGCAGGCCGAGGTCGACAAGGCCTCCCGCGAGGCGCTCGCCAAGCTCGACGACGTCTGGCGCCAGGCCACGCTCTACGCCCGCATCGACTCGGCTCGGACGGCCGCGCGTGACGCGTCGCCGCAGCCCTACCAGCCCGAGATGGCCGCCCTGCTGCCGGTCCTCCGCGGCGAGCGCACGCTGCTCGTCGAGGCCAACGCCGCCGCCGACATCGTCGCCGCGCTCGCGTGGCTGAAGGACAAGAACGTCCGCGCCGTGCTGACGGGCGTATCGGAAGGCTGGCGCGTCGCGGACCAGATCGCCGCCGCCGGTCTCCCCTGCCTCGTCGGGCCTGTCATCGCCCTCCCCGCGCGCGACGCCGACCGCTACGACCGGCCGTTCGAGAACGTCGGGCTGCTCGCCCAGGCCGGCGTGCTCGTCGCGATCCGGTCGGACGAGGAGGACAACGCGCGCAACCTGCCCTTCCACGCCGGCTTCGCCGCGGCCTACGGCCAGGAGGTCGGCTTCGGGCCGGCGCAGGCGCTCGCCGCCGTCACCATCAACCCGGCCCGCATCTTCGGCGTCGCAGACCGCCTCGGGTCGCTTGAGGTCGGCAAGGAGGCGACGCTCTTCATCACCGCCGGCGACCCGTTCGAGGCGCGTACGCACGTCACGGGCCTGTTCATCCGCGGCGAGCAGGTCCCGCTCGTCAGCCGCCAGACCGAGCTCTACGACGAGTTCCTCCGCCGAGGCGCGGCCACCACACCGTAACGATCTCCGCGCATACTCAGACGGCTCAGAATCAGAGACTTTCCTGGAACGACGCGATCCAAAGCGTCCTCAGAGAAGAAGGAAAGGCGCTACACTACTCGGAGATCACGGACCTCATTCTCGAGCGTGGTCTGCGGACCACCACGGGTGCGACACCTGCGGCAACGGTCAACTCACAGGTAGTGACGTCCATTAAGCGCAAGGGCGACGCGAGCCCGTACGTGCGCGTCGTGCCCGGCACGTTTGCGCTCCGAGGCGTCGGGGTATCACCCGTAGACCCGAGCGCCACACTCCCAGTCGTGCCTGTCACCGCTAGCGTCGCATCGGGTACAGACACCGAGCCCGACGACGCATCCGGGCTCATTCAGGCGTTCGGGATGTATCGGGAACGCAGTTCCGTCCACTGGCAGGCGACGACGCAGCTGCTCGGCCGCTACGACCGAAAGTCCACGACCGTCGACTTCGCGCAGCAGACCGGCGTCTACCTGCTGTTCGACGGCCGCAACGTGGTCTACGCCGGCCGCACAGGCATGCGCCAGTCCGGCGACGCGCTCGCCCGGCGGCTCTACGAGCACACCGAAGACCGCCTCAAAGGCCGGTGGGACCGCTTCTCGTGGTTCGGCCTCCGCACGGTCCGTGACGACGGCGCGCTCGGGCCGGTCGCGGCAGTCTACAGCCCGACCGAGTCCACACTCATCGCGACGCTTGAAGCCGTCCTTATCGAGGCGTTCGAGCCGCCGCAGAACCGGAAGCGCGGCGACACGCTGCGCGACCGCGAGTTTATCCAGGTCGAGGACCCTGAGGTCGAGACGCGCCGCGCCCGGGCGTTCCTCATGAGCAAGCTGTAGGCCTCAGCGCCGGACCCGCGGCGACCCGTCGCCCCATTCGCGCAGAACGCGCCCGGTCGCCCGGTCGATGATGCGCACCACACGCACCATCGGGCCGTCGAGCGCGTCGCCGAAGTGCTCGCGCTGAATCCGCTCGAACTCGGCCGAGCGTTCAACGAGCGTTTCGTGCGTAGGCGCAAGGCGTCGCGGGGATTCCATGTCAGAGGGCGTTGAGGATTGTCAGTCGGCCCGTGGGCGGGAGTCCGTCAGATCTTGTGGATACCACTCGACAAGACTGACAGAGCCATGCCCAGACCTCTCAGCCACAGCTACGACTCCGACCTGACGGACTCCCACTGGGAA
>JBBSUZ010000250.1:0-4879 GCA_038233965.1 Rhodothermales bacterium
CGCCCGCAGAGCACGAACGCCGTCACGAGCGTCCCGAGCTCGAGCAGCATCGACTGCTCGGCGAACGTCCCGACGATGCTCAGCGGCAGCAGGGGGTTCTCGAGCTGGTAGATGGCCTGGACCGTCGTCACGCCGCCGGCGAAGGCCGTCGCGAGGGCCACGATCGGGATCGAGTCGATGCCGACGCGGACCATCTGCTCGGCGAGGTTGCGCGCGTAGAGCTTCGGCGCGAGGTCGCGGGGGAGGTTGAAGGCCCGCGCGATGAGGATGAAGTAGCGCCCGAGCCCTTCGAGTGCCGGCACGATCGGCGCGACGACGGCTGCCCCGGCCGTCCGGAGCCCGGCGAGTGCGCCCGCGTCGCGGGCGGAGTCGGGAAGGGGAAGCTCCATTGGGGGCGGTGACAGGCGGGTGGCAGCGGGCGATCGCGATCTTTCAGCCTCGCAAGCTAGCGCCAGACGGCGCGGGCCCAGGGTTGAGAGGAGGAAAGGTTGAAGGGTTGAAAGGGAAGATTGTCCGCAGGGCGTGGGCCGCCGGGACTGGATTTGCCCCTTGCCTCGCCGTCAGCCCTCTCAACCCCTGAACGTCTCAACGTCTCAACCTCTCCCCCGAAATGGCCAAAGCCAAGTCACGATTCGTCTGCCAGGACTGCGGCCACGAGTCCATCCGCTGGGCGGGCCAGTGCGCCGGCTGCGGCGCGTGGAACACGCTCGTCGAGGAGGCGACGCCGGTCGCGAACAAGGCGCCGGTGATGCGCTCGGGCGCGTCCGAGGGCACGTCGGCGCGGCTGGGTGCGGCGTACGGGGCGTCGCGGCCGCAGCGCCTGAGCGAGGTCACCGTCTCGGAGCGCCACCGCCTCATGACCGGGCTGGGCGAGTTCGACCGTGTCATGGGCGGCGGCGTCATGGTCGGCTCGCTGACGCTCATCGCCGGCGACCCGGGCATCGGCAAGTCGACGCTGATGACGGACCTCACGCGCCGCTTCGACGGCTCGACCGTCCTCTACGTTACCGGCGAGGAGTCCGCGCAGCAGGTCAAGCTCCGCGCGCAGCGCATGGGCGTCGATACGGACGCGCTCTTCCTCTTCCCGGAGACCAACGTCGAGGCCATCCTCGCCGCCGCCCACGACATCCGGCCGGACGTGTTGATCGTGGACTCGATCCAGACCGTCTACCGGCCCGACCTGTCGAGCGCGCCGGGCTCGGTCGCGCAGGTCCGCGAGTCCACCGCCGCGCTGCTGGACGTGACCAAGACGACCGACATGACGACGTTCCTCGTCGGCCACGTCACCAAGCAGGGCTCGATCGCCGGGCCGCGCGTGCTCGAGCACATGGTCGACACCGTCGTGCACTTCGAGGGCGACCGGCACCACGCGTACCGCATCCTTCGGGCGGTCAAGAACCGCTTCGGCGCGGCGAACGAGATGGGCGTGTTCGAGATGCGCGAGACGGGGCTGGTCGAGGTCGCCAACCCGAGCGCGCTCTTTCTCTCGGAGCGGCAGTTCGGGTCGTCGGGCTCGGCCGTCGTGTGCACGCTCGAAGGGACGCGGCCGCTGCTCGTCGAGGTGCAGGCGCTCGTGGCCGGCGCGAGCTACGGCACGCCGCAGCGGACGGCGACGGGCTTCGACAGCCGCCGGATGCAGGTGCTGCTGGCGGTGCTGGAGAAGCGCGAGGGCGTCCGTGTGTCGCAGTCCGACGTCTTCGTCTCGGTCGCGGGCGGCGTGACACTCGCGGAGCCCGCGGCGGACTTGGGCGTGCTGCTGGCGGTCGCCTCGTCCGCCCGCGACGTCCCGCTGGACTCGGGCACGGCGATCGTGGGCGAGGTCGGGCTGGGCGGCGAGGTCCGGGCTGTGTCGCGGATGGAGGCCCGGCTGGCCGAGATTCGCCACCTCGGCTTCGAGAGCGCCATCGTCCCGCGCGCCGGCCTGAAGGGGATCACGGTCCCGAAGGGCCTGGAGGTGATCCCGGTCGGGCGGTTGGGCGAGGCCATCGACAAGGCCGGCGTCGGGAAATAGGGATGGGGGACGAATCGGACGTCCCCGTATGTTCCGACCGAGCGCCCGTAGCCCGTAGAGACGCCCCGCTGGAGCGTCTGCCGTCCGGTTGGCACCACGCCCGGACGTTCTCGTCGCCGCCCCGCTTGCTGTGCCCCTACGACGTCCGTCGCGTGGATCGACGTCACAGGCCCGGCGGCGTCGGGCGCTGGGTCGCGCCGGGACACGGGCCGGGCGGGCGGGCTAGCTTGCGGGCCGTCCGCCCTGCCCGATGACCGCCGCTCTGCTCCGCCTCGCCCTGCGCGCGCTCGTCGCCCTGCAGCCCCGGCTGCCCGAGCCCGCGCAGACGGCCGTCGCCCGTGCCGTCGCGCTTGCGCCGACGGTGCCCGAGGCGGCCGACGAGCGCGCCATCGACGCCCTCCGCGCTCACCTCGCCGCGACCGACGCCACAGTCGAGGTCGTCGACTACGGCGCCGGGACGAGCGGCTCGAATGGGCCCGTCCGCCGCGTCTCCGAGGTCTACCGACGCGCGTCGAGCGGGCCGCTGTGGGGGCGCGTGATGACGGGCCTCGTGCGCGAGCTGCGGCCGATCCGCGTGCTCGAGCTCGGCACCAGCCTCGGCATGTCGGCCGCCCACATCGCGTCCGCGCTACGCCAGACGGCCGGCGAACTCGACGCCGACGCGCTGCCCGTGCCGCCGGGCCGTCTCGTGACGCTCGAAGGCGCGCCCGCGCTCGCCGCGCTCGCGCGCCGCCACCTCGCCGCCCTCGGCCACGACGACGAGAGCGTCCGCGTCGTCGTCGGGCCGTTCGCCGCGACGCTGCCTGCCGTCTGCGCGAGCGACGGTCCGTTCGACCTCGTCTTCATCGACGGCCACCACGAGCGACAGGCGGCGCTGGACTATGTCGCCGCCGTCCGCCCGCACCTCACGACGGGCGCGGTCGTCGTGCTGGACGACGTCGAGCCCGGCCGGCCGGTGCGGGCGGCGTTCCGAGCCCTCGCCCGCGAGGCGTCGGCGGCGGTCTGGCTCGGAAAGTGGGGGGTGCTCGTGTTCGGCGCGCCGCCAGACATGCCCGCAGAAGGGGGAGCCCCGCACGGGCTCGCGCGTCCCACCGACGCCCCGGCCGTTCCGAGCTAGCAGCACGCCCCGCCCCATGCCCGCCTCCCCGACCGTGGAGAAGACTCCCAAGACCGACGCCGAACTGGTGTCGTCGTACCTCGACGACGGCGACCAGCGCGCGTTCTCGCAGCTGCTCGCCCGGCACCAGGAGCGGCTCTACGGATACCTCGTGGGCATGGTCCGCGACCGTGAGGTCGCCAACGACCTCTTTCAGGAGACCATGTTCCGGGCCATCCAGGCCATGCACGACCGCCGCGGGTCGTACCAGGAGCAGCAGGGCCGCTGGCTCGCGTGGACGATGCGGATCGCGCGCAACGCCGCCCTCGACTGGCTCCGCAGCCGCAAAAAGTGGTCGGACGTCGACCGCAGCGCCAACGAGGACGAGGGCGCTTCGTTCTGGGACCGCCTCCCGGACGACGCCCCAGACGCGCAGACGCTGCTCGGCCGCGACACGCTCTGGGCGGACGTCGAGCAGGCCATCGACACGCTCCCGCCCGAGCAGCGCGAGGTCGTGCTGATGCGCCACCAGTCCGAGCTCACCTTCCGCGAGATCGCCGAGCTTACCGGCGTCTCCATCAACACGGCGCTGGGCCGCATGCGCTACGCGCTGATCAACCTCCGGAAGACCCTCGAACCCGAGTATTTCGACGAGACGACGGCCGACGTGCCCGGCGCGCCCCGCCCGGTCCGCATCGGCTGATCCGTGGGCGGGCTCCGCGCCCGTCCTCTCGGGGCGACACGCCCGCCTTCCCTGCCACACACCAGAACGGCCGAACGTCCCGTTCGCTCTCTCCCGACCCGACCCAGACTCATGTTTGACGACGCCCTCCTTCCGCTCCGCCGCGCCTATGGCGCGGAGGTGCCCGGCAGCCCCGCTGCCGGCCCGGCGTCCGGCGAGCCGGCAGCCGTGCGGACTGAGACCGCCGTTCTCGCACAGACGCGCGCTGCCATCGAGACGTCCGTCGCCGCGCAGGACCGCCGCCCGTCCGACGCCGTTCTCGCCGCCGTCATGGCCTGCGCCGCCGATGCCTCGGCCGATGCCCTCGCGCCGCTCGCCGCCGTCCGCGCGCTGTACACCGACGGGCTTGACATGCCCGAGACGGCCGAGGCCGCGATTCTCTCGCAGACGCGCGCCGCCGTCGAACTCGCGATGCGTCCCGCCGCGCCGTCTGCCGCCGCGCTTGCCGCCGTTCTGGCCACCGCCGCCGACGCGACGCGCCTCGCGCCCCGCCCGGACGCCGCCGTCGCCGTGCCCGCGCTCGCGCCTCTCGCCGTCGCCTACGGCCTCCCGACGTCTGCGCCACACGACGCCATCGAGACGGCGCTGCTCATCCAGACGCGCGACCTCCTCGACCGCCGGCCCGCCCCCGCCGGCCCGTCCGAGGCCGTCCTCGCGGCTGTGCTTGCTCAGGCCGCGACGTTCAGCGCGCCACCCGTCCGACCGGACGTCCCGGTCGATCGTCCGGCCACGACGCCGGCGGCCGACCGTGCCCCGATGCGCGACGCGCGCCGCCTCCGCCGCATGGGTGCCTGGGCGAGCGCCGGAGCCATGCTGCTCGCCCTCGTCGTGGCGCTGATGCCGCGCACGAGCGGGGCGCCCGAACTGCCGGCCGCCACTGGGGCCGCGCTCGCTCAGGCGGACCTCACTCAGGCGGATCTCGCCGCCGTGACACCCGCCCCGAGCGAAGTCCTGAAGCCGGCGCCAGTGCCCGAGCCGGCGGCAGAGCCGCCGAGTGCGACCGCGCCAGCCGCTGCCTTCGCCGCTGCCG
>JBBSUZ010000251.1:0-4856 GCA_038233965.1 Rhodothermales bacterium
CCGGGCGTGATGCGGGCCGAGTTCTGCGCCGCCGCCGGCCGCGCGCTCCGCGACGGGCAGGGCCGCGACGTCGGGCGCGTGCGGGCGGACCAGCGGCGCTTCGGCTGCTGACGTCAGGCGTCGGCGAAGAGGGCGGCCTGGCGGTCGAGCTCGTCCGCGAGCGGCTCGAAGACCGGGCGGTTGCCGGCGGCGTCCGGGTAGCCGAGCAGGCCGTTGGGGCAGTGGCGGTCGTCCTCCCAGCCCGGGTGGTTGGCGATGGGGTACCAGCAGACGCCCTCGACGGGCACGCCCGCCGCCATCGCGGCCCGCACCTCGGCGCAGACGTCGCGGAGCCAGCCGGCCCGCTCGTGGGCCTCGATGCCGGTCTCGGCGAGGACGAGCGGGCGCCCGTAGCGCTGGTAAACCTCGGCGAGCATCGCCCGCAGCGGCCGGTAGCGCGGGTCGGCCGGCGCGATCGGCCCGCCGCAGTGCTCCCACTGGTTCTGCGGGTAGTAGTTGACCCCGACGACGTCGAGGATCTCGGGCGAGCCGCCGATCTGGGGCCAGAGGCGGCCCGCGAGCAGGTCGAACGCCTGGAACTGGGCGAGGCGGTAGCCCTCGGCGTCGCCCGCCTGCTCGGGCGTCATCGGGACGACGTTGACGAGCGGCTCGGCCCACACGAGCCGCGCCCGCGGGTCGACGTCGCGGACGGCGTGGCTGGCCGCGATCGCGGCCCGCGCGAGCTGGACCTTGAACTCGAAGCTGCGCCCGTGCGCGAACGGCGGGAAGATGGCGCGGTCGCCGCCGGCCCACGACCAGAACGAGATCTCATTGACGGGGCACCACAGCGGGACGGTGTCGGTGGCATCGCGGTGGACCTCGGCCGCGCGCCGCGCGAAGGCGGCGAAGCGGTCCACGAAGGCGGGCGTCCAGACGTCGAGACCGTCCGGGACGCCGTAGTGGCAGAGGTCCCAGATCACCTGCGTCCCCGTCTCGCGCGCGCCCCGCAGCGGCCCGAGCCACGAGGTCCAGTCGTACTGGCCCAGCGACGTCTCGATGAGCGGCCACCGGAGCCCGTCGCGAACGGTCCGGATGCCATGCCGCGCGAGCGCGCGGTAGTCCTCGGCCGCAAAGACGTCGTGCCGCGTCGCGCCGACGACGTCGACGCGGCGGCCGTCGCCGCGGCGGTGCGAGGAGCACTCGAAGCCGCCCATCAGGAACGACTGGAAGGAATCGGACATGACGTGGTCTGCGCTCGTGTATTCAGAACCCCCTGCCACAGCGCCCATCGCTCGGGCGACGCCGCGCATGATCGAGCATCACGGCTCGCTCCGGGGCGCTCTGGCTGTCCCCCTTGAAGAGGGACCGTTTGAACGCGCGACTCCGAACGCTCAGAATGGCTCGGCTCACGCGCGTTCAGACGGGGGGTCTTTCCAGCGCTCACTCCGCTACGCCTCCGGCACCGCGACCGTCCCGCCATCGCCCGAGGTGCCGGCGACGGCCGGGGCATGCGCCGGGAGCGTGGCCTTGCGCGTGGCCGTCGGGCGCACGGCGTCGGTCGTCTCACCGCGCGCCGCGATCTCGTCGAACAGCGTCAGCGCCTGCGCGACCACCTGGTCCATGTTGTAGTACCGATACGTCGCGAGGCGGCCGACGAAGTGGACGTCCGGCTCGGCCTCGGCCAGCATCTGGTACTTGCGGTAGAGCGCGGCGTTTTCGGGGCGCGGGATCGGGTAGTACGGGTCGCCCTCGGCCTGCGGGTACTCGTAGACGACGGCCGTGCTCGGGTGCGTCTGCCCCGTGAGGTACTTGAACTCGGTGCAGCGCGTGTAGGCGTGCTCGTTCGGGAAGTTGACGACGGGCGCGGGCTGGAACGTCTCGACGGCGTGCGTCTCGTGCTTGAACTGCAGCGAGCGGTACGGCAGCTTGCCGAAGCGGAAGCCGAAGTACTCGTCCACGGGCCCGGTGTAGACGAGCGTCTTGAACGGGATGACGTCCTTGATGTCCTCGTAGTCCGTGGCCAGCATGAGCGAGATGTTGGGGTGGGCCAGCATCCGCTCGAACATGCGCGTGTAGCCGTGGAGCGGCATCGCCTGGTACGTGTCCGTGAAGTAGCGGTCGTCGCGGTTGGTGCGCGTCGGGACGCGGGCCGTGACCGAGGCGTCCAGTTCACTCGGGTCGAGGGCCCACTGCTTGCGGGTGTAGTTGCGGAAAAACTTTTTGTACAGCTCCGTCCCGACCGCGTTCACCACGACGTCCTCGCTCGTCCGGATGGGCGACCGCGGCTCTGCGACCGACTTGAAGAAGGCCTCGACCTCGAAGGACGTCAGCTTCAGGCCGTACAGTTTGTTGATCGTGTCGAGGTTGATCGGGATCGGGACCAGCTGCCCGTCCACGGACGCCAGGACGCGGTGCTCGTACGGCCGCCACTCGGTGAAGCGCGAGAGGTAGTCGAAGACCCGCTTCGCGTTCGTGTGGAAGATGTGGGGCCCGTACGTGTGGACGAGCAGGCCGTCGTCGTTGTACTGGTCGTACGCGTTGCCGGCGATGTGCGAGCGCTTGTCGACGATGAGCACGCGCTGGCCGAGCTCGGTCGCGAGGCGCTCGGCGAGGACGGAGCCGGCGAAGCCTGCGCCGACGATGAGGGTATCGAACACGGAGGGAGAGGGGCGAAAAGACGGGAAGATGTAAAACACATGTGACGCAAGCATGTCGCGCCGCCCGCACCATCGGGGACGTCCCGAGACGCGGGCGATTCACACGCGTCAGGCGTCGACGGTCCGGGCCTGCTCGATGAGGTCGGCCATGGCGGCCGCCGTGCGGTCCCACGACGTCTCGGCGAGGACGCGCCGCATCCCGGCGACGCGCTCGGCGCCGTCTTCGTTGGCCAGCGCAGCCTCGCAGGCGGCGACGAACTCGGCCGGCGTGTCGCCCAGGCGGACGATCTCGCTGTACGGGTCCGCGACGTCGCGGATGGGCGTCGAGACGATGGGCTTCTCGGCGGCCATGTACTCGAGCGTCTTGGTCGGCGAGATGAACTCGGTGGACCTGTTGCGCGCGAACGGGAGGATGGCGACGTCCCACCCGGCGAGGTAGGCCGGGAGGTCCGCGTAGGCCTTGGAGCCGAGGTAATGCAGATTGTCGGCCTGCGGCAGGTGCGCCGGGTCGATCTTGACGACGGGCCCGGCGAGGACGATCTGCCACTCGGGGTGCGCCGCGGCAAGGGCAGCGAGCAGGCCGAGGTCGAGGCGCTCGTCGATGACGCCGAAGAAGCCGAAGCGCGGGTGCGGGATGCCCGCCTGGTCATCGGGGTCGGTCAACCCGCCGCCGTCCGCACCGCTGAGGGCCGTCGCGAAGTGCGCGGCGTCGACGGACGAGGTGAAGAGGTGGACGTTCTCGGCGCGGTCCTTCTTGGCGCGGTAGAGGCTCGGCCCGCCGGTGAAGACGACGTCGGCGCGGGCGAGGAGGCGCGCCTCGCGGGCGAGGAGCTCGGGCGGGGCGAAGTCGAAGGCCGAGAGCTCGTCCATGACGTCGAACACGACGACGCCCGTCTCGGGGAGGGCGTCCAACAGCGGCAGCGCCATCGGCGTGTAGAACCAGACGTCGGACTCGCCCAGCTCGCGACCGAGACTGGCGACGACCGGGGCCATCACGTCCATCTGCGCGTCCGTGAACCCGTGCTCATGCAGGCCGGTGTGGATACGGACGACCGTGACGCCCTCGGCGGGCGTCATACGCTCGGCAAACGCCGCCGCGCCGGCCTCGACGTCCGCGTCGTGGACGGGCTCTTCGACGACGATGACGGGACGCGTCGCCGCGAGCCGGGAGAGGACGTGCTGCGGGCGCTGGTAGACGAAGTCCCACCGCAGGTGGGAGAACACGACGAGAGGAGTCATCGGGGAGGTGAAGACGCGGCGGACGGGACGAGACGGGCGACGGGTCGCCCGGATTTCGCTACCCGCCGCCTGGAAACGCGGATCCTGCGGGATGCCCTGACCCCAGAGTCGGGAAGTCCTGACCCGAGCGGGTCACGAAACGGTTACGCCCCGCTGCCTGCCTCGGCGCTGAGGCGCTCGAACCAGTCGTCCGGCATCTCGACGGCGGCCGCGGCGACGTTCTCGGCGAGGTGCTCGGGGCTGGACGTGCCCGGGATCGGCAGCATGACGGGCGAGCGCTTGAGCAGCCACGCCAGCGCGACCTGGCTCGGCGTCGCGCCCATCGCCTCGGAGGCCTCGTTCAGCGTGTCCGAGCCCGCGAGCTTGCCCGCGTCGAGCGGGAACCACGGGATGAAGGCGATGCCCTCGCGGTCGCAGTAGTCGAGGACGTCCTCGGACTTGCGTGTGCCGAGGTTGTACTCGTTCTGGACGCTCACGATGGGCAGGATTTTGCGGGCGGCCTCGATCTCCTCGACGGAGACCTCGCTCAGGCCGACGTGGCGCAGCTTGCCGGCGTCCTGCATCTCCTTGAGCACGCCGAACTGCTCGCCGGCGGGGACGGCGGGGTCGATGCGGTGGAGCTGGTAGAGGTCGATGCGGTCCAGCTTGAGGCGGCGGAGCGACATCTCGACGCACTGGCGGAGGTAGTCCGGCCGGCCGCAGGGCAGCCACTGGTCCGGGCCGGTGCGGAGCAGGCCGCCCTTGGTGGCCACGACGAGGTCGTCGGCGTAGGGGTGGAGGGCCTCGGCGATGAGGTCTTCCGAGACGAACGGGCCGTAGCTGTCGGCGGTGTCGATGAGCGTCACGCCCATCTCGACGGCGTCGCGGAGGACGCGGAGCGCGGCGCCGTGGTCCGCCCGCGGACCCCAGATCCCTTGTCCGGTGATGCGCATCGCGCCGAAGCCGAGGCGGTGGACGGGCAGATCGCCGCCGAGCTGGAAG
>JBBSUZ010000252.1:0-4790 GCA_038233965.1 Rhodothermales bacterium
GGACGGCCGCGGTCTCGCTCGCCAGCCTGTGGACGCTCACGCTCGCGCTCCCGCAGCGCCTGCTGCGGCCCGCGATCAGCGCGGCCCGCGCGATCCTCGTCGGCGCGCTCGTCGTGGGCTACCAGTGGATTAGCCGCGGCGTCTCCTCGGTGGGCGCGCCGTGGTGGCCCGGCACGTGGTTCGCTGACGCCCTCGCCGGCCAGCCGACGCCCGGCCTCGCCATCCTCGTCGGCTCGGTCGTCCTGCTGGCGTGGGCGTTCGTCGTCGCCTTCCCCCAGCGCTACTTCGCGCTCCTGACGCGCTTGGGCGCGGGCGAACGCGAGGCCGAGACCGACCGCCGCTCGCGCACGCTCACTCGGGCCGAGCGCTGGCTCACGCCGACCGGCCCCGAGCGAGCCGCCTACGGCTTCGCCGTCGCCGCGTTCTCGGACGACCGAATCGTGCGCGGCCGGCTGTGGCCCGCGGCCCTGCTGCCGCTCGGCTTCGCCGCGTTCGGCTACGTCGCAGGCGGCCTCGGTAGCCTGTTCGTCTACGGCCCGACGAGCGTGTTCGAGATTCCCGAGACGCAGTTCCACCTCTCCGTGCTCGTCGTGCTGCTGTTCTGCGCGCAGTCGCTCGTGCAGACGCTCCAATTCTCGGACCACGCGCGCGCGGCATGGGTTTTCGGGACGCTGCCCGAGGCCAACACGCTCGGGCTCCAGATGGGCGCCCAGCAGGCGCTCGTGCTCCGCGTGCTCGCCCCGCTCCACGTCGCCCTCGCTGTCGTGCTCGCGTTCCAGATGCCGGCGCTCGACGCCGCGATCCACGCGCTGTTCTGGTTCGCCGTGTGTGCGATCACGACGCGCGTGGCGGCGCTGGCCTACCGCCGGCCGCCGTTCTCGCGCCAGAGCGACGCCTTCGGGGCCGGCGCGCGCTTCATCCCGCTCGCGGCCTCGATCCCGGCGGGCGTCCTCGCGATCCTCGTCCAGATCATCGCCTTCGAGTCGCGCCCGCGCGCCGTCGCCGTGTGCCTCGGCCTGATCGGGCTGAGCGACGTCATCGGACGTCTCGCCGTCCGGATCAGCCGCCGACGCCGCGCGCGCCCCATGCTCGCCTGAACGCCCGAGGCCGGGACCCTCTCGGATCCCGGCCTCGGGGTGGACGCGGATGAGACGTCACCGGCGGCGTCAGTCGCCGCGGCGGCTCGGGCGGCTGCGGCCGCCGTCGTCGGAGCGCGACGGACGGCTCTGCTCGCGGCTCGGCGCGGGCCGTGACTCCTCGCGACGGGGCGCCTGGCGCGTCTCCTCCCGGCGCGGCTCCGGCCGGCTCTCTTCACGCCGCGGCGGCGGCGAGTAGCGCGGCTCCTCGCGCCGCGGTTCCGGGCGGCTCTCCTCGCGGCGCGGCGGCGGCGAGTAGCGCGGCTCCTGGCGCTGGGGCGTCGGGCGCGAGGTCTCCTCGCGGCGCGGGGCCGGTGCGTACGTCGGCTCCTGACGGCGCGGCGGCTGGCGCGTCTCCTCGCGACGCGGCGGCGGCGCGTACGTCGGCTCCTCGCGGCGCGTCGGCTGGCGCGAGGTGTCGCGGCTCGGCGCGGGCCGGGTCGTGTCGCGGTTCGGCGCCGAGTAGACCGGCGCGTCGCGGTTCGGCACGGGCCGGATGCCACCCCGCGACGTCCCGCTGTCCCGCGACGTCTCGGACGGGCGCGTCGGCGCCTGGCGGACGGGCGCGTCGCCGCGCGTCGGCTCCATCCGGTTCGTCTCGGTCTGGCGTGTCGGGGCCTGGCGGACCGGGGCCGCCTCGCGCGTCGGCGTCTGCCGTGACGTCTCGTTCTGGCGCGTCGGCGCGTCATCCGAGTTCGTCATCGTCTGGCTCGGGACGCCGCGGGTAGGTGCCGTGCCGAGGGTCGCGCCGCGCGTCGGCGCGGAGTCGGTCGCTGCGCTGCGGGTCGGTGCCGTGCCGAGCGTCGCGCCACGCGTGGGTGCAGCGTCCGGAGCTGCGCCGCGGGTGGGGGCGGTCCCGAGGGTCGCACCGCGCGTCGGGGCTGAGTCGGTTGATGCGCTGCGGGTCGGCGCCGTGCCGAGCGTCGCGCTCCGGGTCGGTGCCGTGTCGCGGGTCGGCGCTGTGCCCAGCGTTGCGCCGCGCGTCGGCGTCGTGCCGGCCGTGCGCGTCGGGACGGTGGAGACGACGGCCGAGCCGAGGCCGGTGCGGCCGGGCACGCGGACCGGCGTCCGGTCCGTCATGCTCGCCATGCCCGCGCCACGCGTCGGGGCGATGGTCGGGACGCCGCGGACGGGGCTGCGCTCGCCGTCGTCGGTGCCCGTGCTGCCGTTGCCACCGGTGCCGTAGCCACCGTTGCCGTAGTAGCCGCCGCCCTGGCCGTAGCCGGGGTTGCCGTAGTAGCCGGGGCCGTAGGAGCCGTCGGCGTAGCCATCGCGGTACCCGTCGCGGTAGCCGCCATATCCGCCGTAGCCGTACCCGTCGTACCCGTATCCGCCGCCCCATCCGAAGCCGATCGAGATCGACAGGCCCGGCTGGTAGTAGTACGGGTTGTAGTAGTAGTCGTGGTAGCGGTCGTAGCTGTAGAACGCCGAGTAGTAGTACGGGTCGTAGTAGCTGTCGTACCGCGACGCGCGCCAGTTGCGCCGCGACGCGTAGCGGCGGTTCCACGTGTCGTGCCAGCCGAACGCGACGTACGGCCGGTACGTCCGGTAGGGCCGGTAGTAGGTGTAGATCGACGGGTAGTAGGCCGGGTCGTCGTAGCGGTAGTAGTCCGACGCGTAGCCGCCGTAGTAGCGGTCGTCGGTCGCGTACTCGTCGTCGTAGGTGCCGTAGCCGTCGTAGCCGCTGCTCTCGTAGCCGCCCCCGCTCTGCGCGTCGGGGTCGTCGACGTAGTACGTCGAGCGGTCGTCGGTGTAGTAGCGCGAGACCGTGACGTCCTCGGGCGCGGTGCCGATGCCGTACGGGTCCGACTGCTTGGCGATGGTCGCCGCGACCGGCGGCGCGACCGGCGCCACGTCGACCGGCGCCACGTCGACCGAGTCGCCGTAGGGGTTCGTCGGGATCTGCATCGTCGCCGCGAGGCCGACGCGCGCCGAAGCCGGCGCGGGCTCGGGCGCGGCGTCAGGGCGCGACGCCGCGCAGCCGGACACGGCGAGCGCGAGCGCGACGAGTGGAAGGGAGGCAAGCAGGCGCATGGCGGCGGGGTGGGCTGGGCGGCAGGCCGCGCGAAGAGGACTGGAAGGGAACGGCCCGAGCACGCCGCCCGGTATATTTACGCCCCTGTCTCCCTGTGCCGCACGCGGCGGCGGGAGAGTAACGCCGGAGCCCCGGCCGCGTTCTGCACCTTCCGGCCGAGAGGCCGCCCGCCCGATGGCCGAGACGATCACGCCCCGCACGACCGACTACGCCCAGTGGTACCAGGACGTCATCAAGGCCGCGCGCCTCGCCGAGACGTCGCCCGTCCGCGGCTCGATGATCCTGCCGCCCAACGGCTACGAGCTCTGGGAAAACATGCAGGGCGCGCTCGACGGCATGTTCAAGGCCACGGGCCACCGCAACGCGTACTTCCCGCTCTTCATCCCGAAGAGCTTCCTCGAGAAGGAGGCGGCCCACGTCGACGGCTTCGCCAAGGAGTGCGCAGTCGTCACGCACTACCGCCTCAAGACGGACGACGACGGCACGCTGATCGTCGACCCCGACGCCGAGCTCGACGAGCCGCTCATCGTCCGCCCGACGTCCGAGACGATCATCTGGGACACGTACAGCCGCTGGATCCAGTCCTGGCGCGACCTCCCGATCAAGCTCAACCAGTGGGCCAACGTCGTCCGCTGGGAGATGCGGACGCGCCTCTTCCTCCGGACGTCCGAGTTCCTCTGGCAGGAGGGCCACACCGCCCACGCGACCGAGGCCGAGGCGGTCGAGGAGACGCGGACCATGCTCGACGTCTACGCCACGTTCGCCGAGGAGTGGATGGCGATGCCGGTCGTGCGCGGCGTCAAGACGACCTCCGAGCGCTTCCCGGGCGCGGTGGACACGTACTGCATCGAGGCGCTGATGCAGGACGGCAAGGCCCTCCAGGCCGGCACGAGCCACTTTCTCGGCCAGAACTTCGCCAGGGCCTTCGACTGCACGTTCCAGAACGAGAACAACGAGCCCGAGTACGTCTGGGCGACATCGTGGGGCGTGAGCACGCGCCTTATCGGCGCGCTCATCATGACGCACGGCGACGACAAGGGCGTCGTCATGCCGCCGAAGCTGGCGCCGGTCCAGGTCGCCATCGTCCCGATCACGGGCAAGGACTCGGCCCCCGTGCTCGAGGCCGCGCGCCGGCTCGAGGCCGACCTCCTCGCCGCCGGTCTCCGCGTCACGCTGGACGCCCGCGAGCAGTACCGGCCGGGCTACAAGTTCGCCGAGTTCGAGGCGCAGGGCGTGCCCGTCCGCCTCGCCATCGGCGGCCGCGACGTCGAGGCCGGCACGGTCGAGGTCGCCCGCCGCGACACCGGCGTCAAGACGACCGTCCCGCAGGAGGGCCTCGCCGAGACCGTCCGCCAGATGCTCGACACCATCCAGCAGGACCTCTTCGACACGGCCAAGGCCCGCCTCGCCGCCGGGACCGTCCACGCCGAGACCGACGCCGACTTCCGGGCGGCCATTGAGGCCGGCGGGTTCGTCGTCGCGCCGTGGGACGGCACCGCGGAGACTGAGGCGCGCATCAAGGAGGAGACCAAGGCGACGATCCGCTGCATCCCGTTCGCGGGCCAGATCGACGGGACCGAGGAGCCGGGCACGGACCCCATCTCGGGCCAGCCCGCCAC
>JBBSUZ010000253.1:0-4700 GCA_038233965.1 Rhodothermales bacterium
AATCTGCACGCGTGTGGCTCGTCGAGCGTCCGCGTGAGTAGAGATCAGAATCTGGAAAGAGGGCTGTTCTAGAACGTGTCGAGGCCTGCGGCGACGGCGAGCTCGGCCGAGATCCGCGCGACGCGGGCGGCGGCCTCGGCCGTCGCCTGCTGCGTCTCGACGAGCGCGGACTGCGCCGTGAGGACCTCGAGGTAGGTCGCCTCGCCGAGCGCGCGCAGCCGGAGCGCGATCCGGTACGCCTCGCGCGCCTGCGGCAAGAGCGTCCCGGCGAAGGCCGCCTGCTGCTGGCGCGCGGACGAGAGACTGGCCGTGAGCGACCGCACGTCGGACGCGACGGCGCGGCGGACGGCCGCGAGGCGCGCCTCGGCGAGCGTCACCCCCGCCTCGGCTGCGCGCTCCGGGGCCGGGTTGGCGCGCCGCGAGAGCGGCAGCGAGACGCTGATCCCGCCGCCGACGTAGCCGATGCCAGAGCCGACGGTCTGGTGCGCGATCTGGGCCGAGACGACGGGCCGCCGCTCGGCGGCGACGACGCCCCGCCCGGCCTCGGCGGCCTCGACCGCCGCCCCGGCCGCGGCGACGTCGGGGCTCGCCGCGAGCGCGAGCGCCTCGATCTCGCCCGCCGTCAGCGACGGATCGACGGCCGGGAGAGCGGACGTGTCGGCCGCCGCGCCGCCGGGCGTGCCGAGGAGCACCCCGAGCGCGGCCTCGGCCTGCGCGAGCGCGCCGAGCGCCTCGGCCTGCCGCCGCACGGACGTGCCGACGGCGACGCGGGCCTGGAGTTCTTCGAGCGCACCCGTCTCGCCCAGCTCGTGCCGCCGCGCCGCGGCGACGGCGAACGCTTCGGCCGTGGCGAGCGCCGAGTCGGCGAGCGCGACGAGACGCCGCGACGAGGCGGCATCGGCAAAGGCGACCGTCGCCTGCCGGACCACGGCGCGGCGGGCGGCGAGCACCTCGGCCTCGGCCTGGCGCACGGCTGCGTCGCCCGCCGCGCGCTGCGCGGAGAAGAGGCCGCGCGGCACGAACGTCCGCCCGACGCCGACGCTCGTCTCGACCCCGCCCAGGCGGTCACCCGTCACGCCTGCGTTGTCGACGCTCGCGAAGATGCTAGTGGCGGGCCGGATGCCGATGGCGCCCCTCAGCGCTGTCTGCTGCTCCACGCCCGCCGTGCCGACCTGGAGGCCGGGCGAAGCGCCGAGCGCGAGCGTCCGGGCCGACTCGAGCGTGAGCGGCGTGCCGACCTGCGCCTGTGCCGGCGCGCCGAGCGCGAGCAGCAACGCGATTCCAGCCAGAGCCCCCCCGAGCGCACCACCCCGAGCGGTGCCCCGAGCGATGCCCGTCGCCGGCCCGCTCGGGCTCCCGTCGCCTGCCGTGCCCACGTGGGCGCCATCGGCCGGCGAGAACGTGTCGTCCTCGATGTCCTCGGCGCTCGGCTCGTGCCAGGGCTCCGTCTTGCCGCCGAACCAGATGTAGACGATCGGTAGCACGAAGAGCGTCAGCACCGTGCTCGTCACGATGCCGCCGATCACGACCGTCGCGAGCGGGCGCTGCACCTCGGCGCCGGCTCCGTGGGCGAGCAGCATCGGCACGAAGCCGAGCGCGGCCAGCGTCGCCGTCGTCACGACGGGCCGCAGGCGCTCGTCGGCTCCGACGAGGACGGCCTCGAGGCGCGGCAGTCCCTCGGACTCGAACTTTCGGAACGCGGCCACCATCACGATCCCGTTCAGGACCGCGATGCCGAAGAGCGCGATGAAGCCGACGCCCGCCGAGATCGAGAACGGCAGCCCGGCGATCACGAGCGCGGCCACGCCGCCGATGACGGCCATCGGGACGCAGAGGAAGATGAGCGCGCCGAGCCGGATCGACCCGAACGTCTGGAACAGCAGCAGGAAGATCATCAGCATGGACACCGGCACGACGATGGCGAGGCGCCGGCTCGCCGCCTGGAGGTTTTCGAATTGCCCGCCGTACTCGATCCGGTAGCCCGGCGGCAGCCGCACCTCGGCGTCGATCCGCGTCTGGAGGTCGGCCACGAACGAGGCCACGTCTCGGCCGCGGACGTTGGCCTGGACGGTCACGAGGCGCGAGCCCTGATCGCGCGAGACCTGCGCCGGGCCTTCCTCGAGGCTCACCTCGGCGAGCGAGCCGAGCGGAACGCGGGCGCCCGTCGCTGTCGGCACGAGGATGCCACGCAGCGCGTCTGCGCTGCCGCGCGAGCTGGCCGCGTAACGGACGACGACGTCGAACTGCCGCTCGCCCTCGTACACCACGCCGGCCTTTGCCCCGCCGACGGCCGTCGCGACGAGCTGGTTGACGTCCTGCACCGGCACGCCGACGCGCGACAGCGCCGCGCGGTCCGGCCGGACGACGAGCTGCGGGAAGCCCGAGGTCTGTTCGGCCGCGACGTCGGTGCCGCCCTCGGTCTGCTGAAGGATCGTCGCGATCTGCGCCGCGGCCGGGTTGAGGACGTCGAAGTCCTCGCCGTAGATCTGGACCGCCACGTCGCCGCGGACGCCCGCGATGAGCTCGTTCGTGCGCATCTCGATCGGCTGCAGGAACTGCACGCCCGCACCTGGCACGTCTTCGAGCGCCTCGGAGACGGCCTCGATGAGCTCCTCCTTGGTCCGCACGCGGCCGTCCACCTCGGGCCACTCCGAGCGGTCCTTGACGATCACGTAAGCGTCCGCGATCTCGACGCCCATCGGGTCGGTCGAGATCTCGGCGCGGCCCGTGCTCGACACCATCGTCTCGACCTCGGGGAAGGCCTTGACGCGGCGCTCGACCTCGCCCGTGATCGCGAGCGACTCGGTGAGAGACACGCTCGGCAGGCGGATGATCTGGACCGCGAAGTCGCCCTCGTCGAGACGCGGCAGGAACTCGCCGCCGAGGCGCGTGAACGCGAACACGGCGATGGCGAGCAGCGCGACGGTCGTCCCGACGACGACCGTGCCCGAGTTCAGCGCCCGCGTCAACACGGGCCGGTAGCGGTGGTGCAGGAACTCGATGATCTTCGACTCCTTGATCGGCTTCTTGCCCTTCAGGAACAGCGAGCACATCACCGGCACGTACGTCACCGAGAGGATGAGCGAGCCGATGAGCGCGAACGTGACCGTGAGCGCCATCGGGCGGAAAAGCTTGCCCTCGATGCCTTGCAGCGTCATGATGGGCAGGTAGACGAGGATGATGATGAAGACGCCGAACTTGGCCGACTTCACCATCTCGGCTGCGCCCGAGTAGACGAGCCGCCGCATCCCCTCGTCGTCCGCGATCGGATCGCCTGTCTCGCCGACGGCTTCGTCCTGCCGCTTTTTGATGAGCCGGAGCACGTTCTCGACGATGATGAGCGAGCCGTCCACGACGAGCCCGAAGTCGATGGCGCCGAGCGACATCAGGTTGCCCGTCTGCTTCGTGAGCACCATGCAGATGATGGCGAAGAGCATCGCGAGCGGGATCGTGCTCGCGAGGATGAGCCCGGCGCGCAGGTGCGCGAGCAGCAGCAGCAGGACCACGATGACGAGAATGGCGCCCTCGCCGAGGTTGCGCCCGACCGTTTCGATCGTCCGCCCGACGAGGTCCGTGCGGTCGTAGTAGGGCTTGATGACGACGCCCTCAGGCAGCGTCGCCTGGATTTCCTGTATCCGGTCCTTGACGGCCGAGACCACGACGCGGGCGTTGGCGCCCTTGAGCTGCATCGTGAAGCCCGTCACGACCTCGCCGCCGCCGTCCTCGGTGGCTGCGCCGAAGCGGATCGCCGGCCCGATCTCGACGTCGGCCACGTCGCCCAGGCGTACCGGGACGCCGCCGCTCGACGTGCGGACGGTCGTGTTGCGCAGATCGTCCAGCGTCTGCACGAGGCCGACCGAGCGGACGGAGAGCTGCTCCGGGCCGGTCTCGATGACGCCGCCACCGGTCGTTCCCGAGGCACTTGCGGTCGCGTCGAACACGTCGCGCAGCGTGAGCCCGTAGCCCGCGAGCCGGTCGGGATCGACGAGCACCTGGTACTGCTTGACCTCGCCGCCGAGCGAGTTGACCTCGGCGAGGCCGGGCACGCCGAGCAGCTGCCGCCGGACGATCCAGTCCTGGATCGTGCGCAACTCCATCGGCGAGCGCGTCCCGGTCGTGTCCTCGACGACGTAGCGGAAGATCTCGCCCAGGCCGGTCGAGACCGGCCCGAGTTCAGGCGTCTCGACGCCCGGCGGGAGGTCGCCTTCGACCTCGCGGAGCTTCTCGAGGATGAGCTGCCGCCCGAAGTAGGTCTCGACGCTCTCCTCGAAGACGAGCGTCACGACGGAGATGCCAGAGCGCGAGAGCGAGCGCATCTCGACGACGTCGGGCAGCGAGCGGAGTGCCAGTTCCACAGGGACGGTGACATAGCGCTCGACCTCGAGCGGCGAGAGCGCCGGCGCCTGCGTCAGGATCTGGACCTGGTTGTTGGTGACGTCCGGGACGGCATCGATGGGAAGCCGCGTGAGGGCGAAGAGGCCGCCGGCGACGAGCGCCGCGACGCCGATGAGCACGAGCGCGCGCTGCTGGAGCGAGAACGCGATAAGCCGTTCGAACATGGAAAGGGGAGGACCACGGGGGACGGGTCCCGTCCGCCGCTCTCCGTCAGCTCCCTTTTTCCCATCCACCGCGTCGTTGAAAAAAGTCGTCGCGATCTGGATGCAAAGCGCGCCTAGCAAGGTGCAGATCCAAAGCCACCA
>JBBSUZ010000254.1:0-4655 GCA_038233965.1 Rhodothermales bacterium
CAGGCACAGGATGGCGGCGCCGAAGAACGGGACCGAGTTGACGAACTGGACGAAGGCGTCCTTGATGTCGTCGAGGTCGCGGTAGATGTCGAGGTGGTCCGCCTCGATGTTGGTCACGACGGCGTGGATCGGCGTGAGCTTGAGGAAGGTCCGGTCGTACTCGTCGGCCTCGACCACGATGACCTCGCCGAGACCCGCGACGGCGTTGCTGCCGAACACGGCCACCTTGCCGCCGACGATGATGGTCGGGTCGAGGTCGGCCGCCTGAAGGACGAGCCCGACGAGCGTCGTCGTGGTCGTCTTGCCGTGCGTGCCGGCCACGCCGACGCCGCGCTTGGCGCGCATGAGCTCGCCGAGCATCTCGGCGCGCTTGATGATCGGGATGCGCCGCAGGAGGGCCTCGGCCGTCTCGGGGTTGTCAGCGGGGTTCTTGACGGCCGACGAGTACACCACGACGTCGGCGTCCTGGACGTGCTCGGCCGCGTGGCCCTCGTAGATCGTCGCGCCGAGCGTCTCGAGGTGGGCCGTGACGTCGCTCTTGCGGAGGTCCGAGCCCGAGATCGTGAAGCCGCGCATCATGAGCACCTCGGCGATCGACGACATGCCGATGCCGCCGATGCCGACCATGTGGATGGTCCGGACGCGGCCCATCTGGTCGCCGCGCGCCGGGGCGGCGGGCGTGGTGCGGCGGAACGGGTTGGTGAGCTCGATCATCGGGAGGCGTCGGCGAGGGCGACGACGGCCGCCGCGATGTCGCGGGCGGCGTCGGGGCGGGCGACGGCGGCGCAGGCCGCGCGCATGGCGCGGAGGCGGTCGTCGTCGTGGAGGAGGGCCGTCACGGTCGCGGCGAAGTCGGCGGCGAGGCGGGGCTCGGGGAGCAGGACCGCCGCGCCGGCGCCGGCGAGGGCGGCGGCGTTTTTCGTCTGGTGGTCCGCCGTGACGTTGGGCGACGGGACGAGGATGGACGGTGTGCCGGTCGCGGCGAGCTCGGAGCACGTCAGCGCGCCCGACCGCGCGAGGGCGACGTCAGCCGACGCGTAGGCGAGGTCCATCCGGTCGAGGTAGGGCACGAGCCGGAGGCGGTCCGTTGCCGTGATGTCGGCGGCGAGGGCGTCGTGGTAGCGTGTGCCGGCGGCCCAGACCACCGTCGTCTGCGGACTGGCGAGCAGCGCGCCGAGGCTCTCGCGGACGACCCGGTTGAGCGGCGCCGCCCCGAGCGAGCCGCCGGTGACGAGCAGGACGCGGGCGTCGGGCGCGATGCCCATCTCGGCGCGGGCCGCGGCGCGCGTCTCGGCCGTGGCCGAGGCGGCGACGAGGTCGGCGCGGACCGGGTTGCCGGCGACGGTCGCGCCGGGCAGGTCGCCGAGCGTCGCCTCGAAGCCGACGAAGACGGCCGCGGCGCGGCGCGCGAGGATCGTGTTCGTCGCCCCGGCGATGGCGTTCTGCTCCTGGATCACGAGCGGCCGGCGCTTGAGAACGGCCGCGAGCCCGACCGGCCCCGAGACGTACCCGCCCGTCCCGACGACGACGTCGGCGTCAAAGGAGCCGACGAGGCGGAGGCTGTCGCGCAGGCCCGCCGCGAGCTTGAACGGGAAGGTCGCGTTGCGGCGGAGGGCCGTGGCCGAGAGCCCGCGCTGGAAGCCCGAGACCGTGATCGCGTGGATCGGGTAGCCCGCCTTCGGCACGGCCGTCCACTCCATCCGGTCCCGCGTGCCCGCGAACGCGATCGCCACGCCCGGCCGGACGGCCCGCACGGAGTCCGCGATCGCGATCGCCGGGTAGACGTGCCCGCCCGTCCCGCCACACGCGAAGAGCACGCGCGGCGTCCCGTCAGGAGCAGAGTGGGCGGAAGGAATCACGAGATGCAGGATAAAATGCAGCGTTGGGGAGAGACCCGTAGGGGCACAGCATGCTGTGCCCGCGTGTCCGGATGGCACGGCGGCCGGGCGCGTCAATCGTCGGCAGGGACGGGCGACGAGTGGCGGGAGACGTTGAGCAGGATGCCGACCATCGCGCCCGTCGCCAGCAGCGACGTCCCGCCGTAGGAGACGAACGGCATGGGCAGGCCCGTCACCGGGAACAGCCCGACCGCGACGCCGGCGTTGATGAAGCCGTAGAGCGCGACCGACGTCGTGAGGCCGGTCGCGAGGAAGAGGCCGAGCGGGTCCGGCGCGCCCTTCGCGACGCGGAGGTACCCGCGGCCGAGGATCCACACGAAGACGAGCAGCAGCAGGATCGCGCCGACGAGGCCGTACTCCTCGCCGACGATGGCGAAGATGAAGTCGTTGTAGGGGGCGGGCAGGAAGTCGCGCTGGAGCGACTTGCCCGGGCCGACGCCCGTGACGCCGCCGAGCGCGAAGGCGATCTGCGCCTGGTCCGCCTGGTAGCCCTCGGCCTCGCGGTCGAAGACGGCCTGGTCGTCGTTGTTCGAGAAGACGTCGACGCCGATGAAGGCCTCGACGCGGCTCGCGCGGGCGGGGCTGGACATCAGGAAGCCCGTCGCGAGGACGAGCCCGACGAGCCCGACGACGGCGAGGTGCGCCACGCGGACGCGGCCCACGAAGAACATGACGCCGATGGTGAGGGCGAGCACGGCGGCCGTCGAGAGGTTCTCCATGCCGATGAGCAGGATCGTCGGCGCGGCCCACGTCATGAGGGGCACGAAGCCGCGGTTCCAGTCGCCGATGTACGTCTGCTTGCGCGCGAGCAGGACGGCCATGTGGAGCACGAGCGCGACGCGGGCGAAGTCCGACGGCTGGAAGCTGATGCCGCCGATCTCGAGCCACCGCTGCGCGCCATTCGTGACGGCCCCGAGCACCTGCACGGCCACGAGCAGCCCGATCGCGACGACGAGCGCCCAGCGCGAGCCGCGCGCGAGCAGGCGGTAGTCCACGAGCGAGAGCGCGCCGGCGATGCCGAGCCCGGCCCCGATCCGGAGCAGGTGCCGGAGCAACAGGCCCGCCGAGTCGCCGCCGGACTTCGTCTCGGCGAGGAACGACACGGCGCTGTACACGGCCACGACGCCCACGGCCGACAGAGCCAGCACGGCCCACACGACGGCGCGGTCGGTCTGGGGACGGGAGACGGTGGCGGAGGAAGCCATGCGGGATGCGGGATGAGGGATGGGAAGAGGACGCGGAGTCGGATGAGCTGCTCATCCCGTATCCCGCATCCCACATCCCTACGAGAGGGCGTTGACGAGGCGCTTGAAGGTGTCGCCGCGATCCTCGTAGTTGTCGAACATGTCGAACGAGGCGCAGGCGGGGCTCAGCAGGACGGTGTCGCCGGGCTCGGCGAGGAGGCGGGCGAACTGGATCGCCTCCTCCATGGACGTCGCCGTGGCGACGGTCGGCGCGTGGGGCCCGAGCTCGCGCTCGACCGTCTCCGCGCTCTCGCCGATGGCGACGATGCCCGCGACCTTGGCCTCGACGAGCGGCTTCAGCGGGCCGTAGTCGTTGCCCTTGTCCTTGCCGCCGGCGATGAGCACCACGCGCCCGCCGGGCGGCGGGCCGGGGAACGACTCGAGCGCGTACCAGACCGCGTTGACGTTGGTCGCCTTGGAGTCGTTGACGTACGCGACGCCGCCGAGCGTGCGGACCTTCTCGAGGCGGTGCGGCACGCCCTCGAAGCTCGTCAGGCTCTCACGGACGATGTCGCTGCGGATCTCCATCGCGCGGGCGACGACGGCTGCGGCGAGCGAGTCGTAGAGGTTGTGGCGCCCCGGCAGGGCGAGGTCGGCGGTCGGCATGAGGATCACGTTGGGGGGGGCCGTGGGGGAGTCGGCGTCGGGCATGGCGAGCACGATGTGCTCGGTGCCGTCGGCGTCGGTCTGGACGAAGGCGCCGGGGTGGGCTTCTGTCTCTTGCGTGAACAGCGCGACCGTCGCGCCGTTATGCGTGCTGCTGGCGACGCGCTCGGCGACGAGCGGGTCGTCCGCCGAGGCGACGAGCCAGTCGCCCGCGCCGAGGTTCTCGAAGACGCGGTACTTGGAGGCCGCGTACTTGTCGAGCGAGTGCTCGTAGCGGTCGAGGTGGTCCGGCGTGATGTTGAGCAGCACGGCGACGTGCGGCCGGAACGTCGCGATGTGGTCCAGCTGGAAGCTCGAGACCTCGAGGATGACCGCCGTGTCCGCGTCGACGGTGTCGGCGTAGTCCGCGAAGGCGAAGCCGATGTTGCCCGCGACGACGTGCGGCCGGCCCGCCGTGGCGAAGATGTGGGCGACGAGGCTCGTCGTCGTCGTCTTGCCGTTGGAGCCCGTGATGGCGACGATCGGGCCCGCGCAGAACCACGACGCGACCTCGATCTCGGAGTACACCGGCAGCCGCTGCCGGAGCGCGGACTGCACGACGGGCGCGCCTGTCGGGACGCCCGGGCTCACGACGAGCCAGTCGGCTTCGAGCGCGCGGCGCGTGTGGCCGCCGGCCTCGTAGTCCACGCCGGACGCCGCGAGCAGGGCGGCCGCGTTGGCGTCGTGCGCGCCCGCGTCCGTCACGAGGACCGTCGCGCCGTGGCGCGCGAGCAGGCGCGCCGCCGCCACGCCCGAGCGGGCCGCGCCGACGACCGTCACCCGCGCCCCGCCGACGCCCGCGCGGAGGGCGGGGCGGTCGGGCCGGGCGTCATCCCGTCGGGGGACGGCCTGCGGTGGCCGCGGGTCG
>JBBSUZ010000255.1:0-4612 GCA_038233965.1 Rhodothermales bacterium
CTTCCATCCGAACCGCCGGCGCCCCGTTCCGTGACGCCTCGACGGCGCTGGTCCTCGTCCACGGCCGCGGCGCGACGGCCGAGGGGATGCTCGTGCTCGGGGCAGAGATCGCGCGCGACCGGCCCGACGTGGTACTCGTCGCGCCCGAGGCGCCCGGCAGCACGCCTTCCGGCGGCACGTGGTACCCACACTCGTTCCTGGCGCCGCTCGCGTCCAACGAGCCTCACCTCTCAGCCGCCATCGCGGCCGTCGTCGAGGCCATCGAGTCCGTCCAGGCGGCGGGCGTGCGGGTCGTGCTCGGCGGGTTCTCGCAGGGCGCGTGTCTCGCACTCGAGGTCGCGGCACGCCATGGCGCAGCGCTCGGGATCGCCGCTGCGTTCGGACTCTCGGGCGCTCTCATCGGGACGTCCAACGGCGACGGCGGCGCGGCCGAGTTCAGCTACGACGGCCGCCTCGACGGCGTGCGCGTCTTCGCCGCGTGCGACCCGACAGACGCCCACGTGCCGCGCGCCCGCACCGTCCTCACCGCCGGCGTATTCGAGCGGCTCGGCGCGCAGACGGACGTCCGCCTCGTCCCCGGCCTCGGCCACAGCATCTCGGCCGACGAGATCGCCGCCGTCCGCGCGCTCCTCGATCCCGCGTGAGCGTCAGAGGGCGACGCTGAGCCAGGTCGTCTTCGTCCGCCGCGACGCCGCCGCCGTCGTCTCCTGCGGGGCGCCCGTCTCGCGGCCCTCGGCGCGGCGGTCGGCGCCGTAGCCGTCGAGGCGTCCGTCGCCCGAGCGGCCGACCATCGACGGCGGCGGCGGAGCGGACGAGCCGGTGCGCGAGACCTCGGCCAGTTCGATGCCCAGCCCGACCGATGTGCCGATCGCCTCGCCCGCGAACGCGACGGCGTTCGGGCCGCGCAGCGGCAGCCGGACCTCGGCCACGAGCCCGCGCGTCGTCCACGTCGCCGCCGTCTCGACACCGGGCACACCACCGACGGCGGCCGACTGGACCGCCGTCCCGCGGACCGTCGCGAGGCGGTCCGATGAGAAGCCGGCCTGCAGAGCGGCGGCGTCCGGCTGCCCGCCTGCCGCGTTCATCTCGGCGTCCGACCCGACCGGGAAGCGCAGCCCGACGCTCCGCGCCGAGCCGCCGGCGGGGTCGAGCCAGAGCGTGAGGCCGCCCGACGCGATGCGCCGCGCCTGCCAGTCGTCGCCCGCGATCAGCGCCACGACGAGCGCGTCGGGCGTGCGGCGCAGGCCGAGGCTCAGGCCGGACTCGCCCGGGACGGGCCGCAACCCGGACGTCCACTCGCCCGCGTCGCCGTCGACGACGGCCGCATCCGGGGCGGACGGGACGAGCACGCGGGGCGTGCCGCCGCAGCCGGCGAGCACGACGAGAGCGGCGGGGACGACGAGGCGATACATGGCGTGGCGCGGCGGGTGACGTGCCAAGCTGTGCCCGCCCTCACGCGCGAACCGCGAAATCTCTCCCGGATTCCCCGCATGCCTCCGCCCCGCGTGGCTAGAGCGGCGGGGCGTTGTAGGCCGTCACGTTGAACGGGTGCTGCAGGATCGTCACCATCTTGCTCGGGTCGGACGCGAACATGACGATCATGACGGACTGCTTCTCGTCCTTGCTCAGCGCGACGACCGCGACCGCGTCGCCCGTGTTCGTGATGCCGTACTGGGACTGCGCGTACCCGGCGATCGCCCCGGTGACGAGGTACGGCTTGATCCGGAAGGAGCCATTGCTGGTTGCGTAGGTCGCGTTCTGTCCCGTCCCGGTCGGCGTGATGCCGAGCTGCGCGAACGAGAAGTTCCGGTAGTCGACGTCCGACTTCCCGCCGCCCGTCGCGTTGGGTTTCATCTTCCACGCCTGGACGCCGGCCGCCAGCCGGACGGCGTCGGACGTGAGCTGGTCGAGGTTCGACTTCTTCTTGCCCTCGTCGAACGCGCTGATGCCGACGACGACCGCGAGGCCGACGAGCACGACGCCCAGAACGAGGAGGAGGAGTTGCTGCTGGCCCATTGGGTCACGTGCGGTGGTTGAGCCGGCACGTCCGGCAAGCACCGGGCCACCGATGCGCGGTCCTGAGCTAAACCCGCCTCGTCCAGCCAGATGCCCCTATTCCGCCCGGCTCATGCATCCACGCTCCCCGTCACGATCCGAAACGGGCGTCACGATTTTACCCGGCACCGTGCAGTTAGGTCGCCGGCACAGGTCGCCGCTTCGCCTCGGCACCGGACCGGAACCGGACCTGCCGGACCGTCGCTGGCGGCACGTTCCACAGCACCCGCCGTGACCCCACGACGTGTGGCGCGAGCGCCGCCTCGACCGCCGACGGTCCGCGCTCGCCACGCGCCCGCCGCACGCCTTCACGGACGGACCGGAAGCCGGTGTACTCGAAGTACGCGAGCGTCCCGTCCGGCCCGAGCACCTCTTCGAGCTTGGCCACGATCGCCGCGACGAGCGACTCGGGGAACGCGTTCAGCGGCAGCGACGACACGACGTAATCGAACGGCGCGGACGGCTGGTACTCGAGGATGTCGCCCTGGACGAGCTCGACGGCAGGCCCGTCGCCCGCGACCGTCCATGCCTCGATCTGCTCGCGCAGACGCACGCAGAACGCCGGGTTCAGCTCGACCACGACGAGCGTGTCCGCCGGCCCGAGGCGCTCGACCAGCGCCCGCGTGAAGGCGCCCGTCCCGGCCCCGACCTCGAGCACGCGCCGCGGCGCGCCCCCCGCAGGCAACCCGTCGAGCATGCGCCGCCCGAGGGCTCGGCTGCTCGGCACAACGGCCCCGATCGCCCCGCCGCCGTGGCGGACCTGGTCGACGAAGACGAGAAGATCGGAGAGGGCCATCTAGAACAGGGTGGACGCGGCCAAGCTAAGGCCCGCTGCGGACTGGCTACCTTCGGCCATGGAATCCCTCATCGATTCGCTCAACGGCGCCGTCCCGTTCTCACTCGGGGACATCGCGCTCGTGGTCGTCCCCCTCCTCTACCTCATCGGCATCGCGACGGCCATCGACGCCGTCATGAAGTCGCGCACGCCGCAGGGCTCGACGGCGTGGGTGTTCGCGCTGCTCTCGTTCCCGTTCATCGCCGTGCCGCTCTACTGGACCGTCGGGCGGTTCACGTTCGGCGACTACCTCGAGGCGCTCGGCGACTTCGACGACGACATCGAGAAGGGGCTGTGTGAGGCGCTCGGCAAGGCGCCCTTCGTCCCCGAGACGCCGCCCGGCCGCGAGGCCGGCGAGGAGCGCGCGTTCGGCGCGCTGGGGACGATCCCGTTCTCGTGCGGCAACAGCGCGCGCCTGCTCGTCGACGGCGAGGCCACGTTCGAGGCCCTCTTCGCCGCCATCGACGCCGCCGAGCACACCGTCCTCGTCCAGTTCTACATCCTCCGTGCCGACAAGATCGGGCTGGACTTCCAGGACTGCCTGCTGCGCGCGGCCTCCCGCGACGTCCAGGTGTGCCTGCTCTACGACGCCGTCGGGAGCATGTCGCTCAGCGGCCGCTACCTCCGCACGCTGCGCGCCGGCGGCGTCGAGGTCGCCTCGTTCACGGGCCCGCGCAACTGGATCAAGAAGCTGCGCCTTAACTTCCGCAACCACCGCAAGATCGCCGTCATCGACGGCCGCCACGCCCTGGTGGGCGGCCTCAACGTGGGCGACGAGTACCTCGGGCGCGACGAGAAAATCGGCAACTGGCGCGACACGCACCTCGCCGTCGAGGGCCCGCTCGTGCAGGCGCTCCAGCTCTCATTCGCGCGCGACTGGTTCTACGCCCGCCGCACCACCATCCCGGGCCTCGTCTGGGAGCCGACGCCCGCCGAGGCGGACCAGACGGCGCTCGTGCTCTCGTCGGGCCCGTCGGACGCCGTCGAGACGTGCGGGCTGCTCTACACGCACGCCATCGAGTCCGCCGAGACGCGCGTCTGGCTCGCGACGCCGTACTTCATCCCGGACGGCCGCATCCTCGGCGCGCTCGAGCTCGCCGCGCTCCGCGGCGTGGACGTCCGCGTACTCGTGCCGCGCAAGAGCGACAGCGTCCTGTTCAAGTACGCCCCCTACGCCTTCCTCACCGAGGTGACGCGCGTCGGCGTCAAGGTCTTCCTCTATGAGGACGGCTTCCTGCACGAGAAGGTGTGCCTCGTCGACAACGACTTCGCGCTCGTCGGCACGGCCAACGTGGACAACCGCTCGTTCCGGCTCAACTTCGAGACGACGGTCGTCGTGCGCGACGACGACTTCTGCGCCCAGGTCGAAGGGATGCTCGAGGCCGACTTCGCGAAGGCGACGCCGCTCTCGGCTGAGACGCTGGACAAGGCGTCGTTCGCCTTCCGCTTCGCCGCGAGCGCGACGCGCCTCCTCGCACCGGTACTGTAGCCGCCCACCGACCCATGCGCGCCCTCCGTTTTCACCGCCACGGCCCGCCCGCGGACGTCCTTCAGCTCGACGACCTCCCGACGCCGGAGCCCGGCCCGGGCGAGGTCCGGATCCGGCTCTCGCACCGCCCGATCAACCCGGCCGACCTCTCGGCTGTGTCAGGGACGTACGGGCTGCTCCGCGATCTGCCAGCTGTCGGCGGCAACGAGGGCTCGGGAACGGTCGAGGCGCTC
>JBBSUZ010000256.1:0-4600 GCA_038233965.1 Rhodothermales bacterium
AGCTGGCGCGAGATGGCGAGGCCGAGGCCGGCGCCCTCGTGCGTCCGCTCGAGCCCGGCGGACTCCTGCTCGAACTCGCCGAAGAGGCGCGGCAGGAAGGCGGCGTCGATGCCGATGCCGGTGTCGACGACGCGAACGACGGCGCGCCCCGCGTCCTCGGCGACGCGGATCGTGACGCCGCCGCGCTCGGTGAACTTGAGCGCGTTGCCGACGAGGTTGTGGAGCACGCGCGAGAAGGCGGCGTCGTCGAGCGCGGCGAGCGCGGCGGGTGCGGCGATGTCGGCGATGAGGGTGAGGCCGCGGTCGGCGGCGGCGGGCCCCATGAGCGTGGCCGTCTCGCGGGCCGCGTCGGCGATGCAGAGCGGAACGCAGGCGAGCTCGCCGCGGCCGGCTTCGAGCCGGGCGAGGTCGAGGACCGAGTTGAGCGTCTCCATGAGGCGGCGGCCCGAGCGCGCGATGAGGTCGATGAACTCCTGCTGCTGCGGGTCCGTGATCTCGTCCGCGAGAATGTCCGAGAAGCCGAGGATCGCCGTGAGCGGCGTCCGGATCTCGTGGCTCATGTTGGCCAGGAAGGTGCTCTTGAGGTGCGCGACCTCCTCGGCCTGCCGCTTGGCCTGGAGGAGCACGGCCTGGGCGCGTTTGCGGTCCGTGACGTCGCGGAGGTTGAGCACGAGCCCGCCGACGGCGGCGTCGTGGTAGAGGGCTGTCCCGACGCCTTCGGCATAGACGAAGTGGCCGTCGGCGTGGCGCAGGCGGAGCTCGATGCGCGCCTCGTCGGCGAGCATGGCCCGGCGGGCATCGGGGTAAACCTCGATGCCCGCCTCGTCGGCGAGCGTGCCCGAGGCGGATGCACCCGGTGCGGACGGGTCGGTGGAGATGCGGACGAGGGCGGCGCGGGCCGCGGCGCGGTCGTCGGGGTGGATGAGCGTGAACGCGTCGCGGCCGACGAGGCGGTCGGGCTCGAGCCCGAGCAGGCGCTGCGCGGCCGGGCGGACGTAGGTCAGCCGGGCCGCGCGGTCGAGGACGATCACGAGGTCGGACGAGCGCTGGACGAGCGCGCGGAAGCGGGCCTCGCTCTGGGCGAGCGCGGCGCGAGCGCGCCGCTCGGCCGTGATGTCCTCGGCGGCGCCCTCATAGTAGAGCGGCTCGCCGTCGGGCGCGAGCGTCAGCCGGGCGTCGATGCGGACCTGCCGGACGCGGCCGCCGGGCGTCTGCCACTCGGCCTCGTAGCGCCGGACGAAGCCGGTCTTGCGGATCGCGTCCTGAAACGCGAGGCGCGCCTCGGGGTCGGTGTAGAGCGACTGGGCGTTGATGCCGAGCGCGTCCTGGACCGTCGCCACGCCCATCATGTCGGCCATGGCGAGGTTGGCGAGCAGCACGCGGCCGTCGGGCGCCGTGCGGTACATCCCGATCGGGAGGCTGTCGACGAGCGAGCGGTAGCGGTCCTCGGACGAACGGAGCTCGGTGCCGAGGCGGTCCGCCGCCGTCTCGGCCTCCTCGATCATCGCCCGTGAGTGGCGCACGTAGAGCGCGCCTGCTGCCGCCGAGAGCATCGCGCCGAGCCCCGGCACCGCCATCGCATACCACGCGACCGCCTCCGGGACCGTGACGGTGTCCGGGGCGAGTCCCAGCCGGTACATCACCAGCAGCGAGATCGCGCCGGCGATCCCCACCAGCGCGCTGGCAATGGCCAGCCGCAGCCCTGAGGCCATCGCGCCGGCCATCGGGCCTATGATCACGAGCGCCAGCACGGGGTCGCGGATCCCGACGTCGAGCGCGGCCTGGATCACCGGCGTCGCGGTCAGGGTGAGGCACGCGAGCCACGCCGCCGGCTCGACGTGCCCGCGGCGCAGCACAGCGAGCGCGGCGAGGCACAGCCCGGCCGCGGTGGCCGCCTGAACGGCCTGCGACGGCGTCCCCGAGATGCCGAGCGGGATCGCCATCGCCGCGATCGTCGCCGCGGCGAGGATGCTCACCACCGCGACAACGCGCGCGCGGCGCAGCGTCGGCGCGTCGAGGCCGGCTGGCACCAGGCGGTCGATCAGGAGAGCCGAGTCGTCGCCCATCGGGTGAGTTTGTGTCGTGAGAGGGCCGATTCGTAACGCGGCGGAGGCGGTGACCACCCCGGGCCTGGTCAGGAGCCCCTGTCAGGCCTGTGCTGCACAACCTGTACCATGTCGGCGCGGCGTAGGTTGGCCCGCTCCCACTTCACGTCCGATGCCTCGCCGTCTCGCCCTGCTCGCTGCTGCCGTGCTCTCCATCGCCGCCTGCGGCCCCGGCGGACCCGAGACCCGAACCGACCCTGAGGCCGTCGCGATCCCGACGAGCACCGTCGTCGTGGACTACCGCGGCACCCTGGAAGACGGGACGGTTTTCGACGAGGCCGAGGGCACCCGCTTCGCGCTCTCGGAGGTCATCGACGGCTTCCGGACCGGCATCACGGGCATGCACGTCGGCGAGACGAAGACGCTCATCGTTCCGCCCGACGAGGGCTACGGGGCCGGGGGCGCCCCGCCGCGGATCCCGCCGAACGCGACGCTGACGTTCGTCGTCACGCTCAAGGGCGTCGCGAACTGAGCGCACCGGTGAGCCGTGGACGGTGAACGTCGCTGATCGTTTGCCATATCCGTCACGACGTGCCATCCAGGTTCGGGGCCGGGATGACACGTCGTGACGGGTGCCGCAGAATCAGGGCGCCCACGTTCCGTCTCGACTGGTACGGTGCCCCCGATTCCGGCCCCTCGGGTAGGCGCTCGGCCTTCGCTGTGGCTGCGCGAACCCGGCGCGCGGCGGGCGAGTACGGCCGGACCACTCCGCTGCACCGTGCTCGACGTCGTCCCCCTCGGAACCGGATCGGCCCTCCCGACCGCCACCCGCCACCTCTCCGCGACGGCCGTCCGCCGCGACGGCCGCGTCGTCCTGTTCGACTGCGGCGAGGGCACCGTGCGCCGGCTCATGCAGGCCCACCTCGGCGGCGACCGCCTCGACGCGGTCTGCATCACGCACCTCCACGGCGACCACGTCTACGGCCTGCCCGGGCTGGTGACGACGCTCGCGCTGCTCGGCCGCACGCGCCCGCTGACGCTCGTCGGCCCCACCGCGCTGCGCGGCGTGCTGGACGCCATGCCCGGCCTCGACGCCGACGGCGCGCCGTTCGAGATCCGCCACGTCGGGCTGGAGGACGGTTTCGAGCACGCGGTCGTCTACGACGACGGGCACGTCCGCATCGAGGCCCGCCCGCTCGAGCACCGCATCGCCTGCGCCGGCTACCGCCTGGTCGAGGCCGACCGCCCCGGCTCAATCGACGGCGACGCCGCACGGGCTGCGGGTATCACGCGCGGCGAGCACTTCGAGGCGCTCAAGCGCGGCGAGACCGTCACGCTGGACGACGGGACGGCTGTCACGCCGGACGGGCTCGTCGGGCCGCCGAAGCCTGGCGCGGGCGTCGCGTACGTCCTCGACACGCGGCCGTGCGCGGGCGGGATCGCGCTCGCGCGCGGCGTCGACCTGCTCGTCCACGAGGCGACATTCGGGGACGCCTTCGCCGAGCGGGCCGTCCAGGTCGCCCACTCGACGGCCCGCGAAGCTGCGACCGTCGCCCGAGAGGCCGGCGCGCGTCGCCTGCTGTTGACGCACTTCTCGGCGCGCTACGGCAGCGTCCAGGAGCTCGTCGACGAGGCCCGCGAGGTATTCCCCGAGACCGACGAAGCGGTCGAGCTGAAGACGTACGCCGTCGGCGCCCCGCGCGCCGCCACACCGACTGCCCGTGTCTGACGCGCCCGATTCCAAGACGCCCGCCTCGCAGCAGGCCGCCTCGCAGCAGGCCGCCTCGCAGCAGGCCGCCTCGCAGCAGGCTGTCCCGCGCCAGAGCGACCGACGCCTCGCCCGGCGCCTCGGCCGCATCCTGTGGCCGTACCGCAGCTACGTCGCCGCCGCGCTCGTGCTCACCGTCGCGACGGCCGCGCTCGGGCCGCTGCGGCCGCGCCTCATCCAGATCGCGATCGACGGCTACATCGCCTCGGGCGACGCGCCGGGCCTGCTCCGCATCGTCGCCATCCTCGCGGTCGTGCTCGTCGCCGAGGGCCTGTTCTCGTTCGGGCTGACGTACCTCACGCAGTGGATCGGCCAGCACGCGCTCTTCGACTTGCGCGCGCGCATCGTGCGCCACATCGAGAACCAGCGCCTCGCCTTCTTCGACCGGACGCCCATCGGGACGCTCATCACGCGCGCGACGAGCGACATCGAGGCCCTCGCGGACCTGCTCTCGTCCGGCGCCGTGTCCATGCTCGGCGACCTCGCGCGACTGCTGTTCATCGCCGGCTTCATGCTGTCGCTGGACCTCAAGCTCGGCCTCGTCGCGCTGCTCTCGCTGCCGCCGATGCTCATCGCGACCGAGATCTTCCGCCGCAAGATGCGCGGCGCGTACCGCGAGACGCGGACGCAGGTCGCCCGCCTCAACGCGTTCCTCCAGGAGCACGTGACGGGCATGTCGGTCGTCCAGATCTTCGGCCGCGAGCCCGAGGAGCAGCGCCGCTTCGAATCGATCAACAAGGACCACCGCGACGCGCAGATCCAGACGGTCTACTACTTCGCCGCCTTC
>JBBSUZ010000257.1:0-4561 GCA_038233965.1 Rhodothermales bacterium
CACCGAGCACGATGCGCGCTGGCACCTCGACCGCTTTATGCAGGACTCCTTCCTGGCGGAGCGCCTTCGGGACGCACGGGTGCTGGAGGTCCAGGGCGGTGGAGTGCCTCTCGCGGCGCCGCTCCAACAGCCGTACGCGGACCACGTGATCCTCATCGGCGACGCCGCGCGGCACGTCAACCCCATCACGGGCGGCGGCATCCACACCGCGCTCCGCGGCGGCGTCCTCGCGGCCGAGTTCCTGGCCGAGTTCCTGCCTACGGGCGCCGCGCCCACGGCCGACGCGCTCGCCGAGTACCACACGCGCTGGCTCGACGCGTTCGGCCGGCTGATGTGGGAGCTCTACCGCACCAAGACGGCGATCTTCCGCCGCGACCGCCCGCCGGCGCAGCAGGACGCCGACCTCTACCGGACGCTGTCCGCCTACTTCCGCCCGGATTCCCAGTACCGCAAGGTCTGACGCAGCGCATGGCCAACGTCCCCGTCATCTTCCACATCGACTGGTCCGCGTGCATTCGGTGCGGCGCGTGTGTGGCCGTGTGCCCGCAGCCGGCCGGGTTCACGACGCCGTTCGACACCATCGCCGTGGGCGTCCCGTGCGACATCGCGTGCATGGCCTGCGAGCCCATCTGCCCGACGACCGCCATCACGCACGTGCCAGACCCATCCGTCGCGACACGGTCGCCGGAGCTCGAACGGGCCTGACGGACGGCGGGCCACCCGGGCGTCAGTGCATCGGGACGACCTCGGGCTCGACGGGCTGGCCCTCGGCCGCGCCGATCTCCGTCCCGCGCCCCGGCGCCTCGCCGAACGTCTTGCGCAGCGGCAGGACTGGCACGAACAGCGTCGCGACGAAGCCGCAGGCGACGAAGGCGGCCGCGAGCGTGTACATGCTGCGGATGGCCGAGGCGAACGCCTCGCGCGCCAGCGGCGACACGACGGCGGCCGCGCCGGCGGCGCCCTCGCCCCGGCCCGCGAGCGCGGCGAGCGCGTCCGGCCCGAGCGTCGTCACGAGCGTCACGGCGAGGATCGCGCCCAGCGCCGCCGCCCCGATCGAGCCGCCGATCTGGCGGAAGAACTGCGCGAGGCTCGTCGCCTGCCCGAGCAGCCGGACGTCGACCGCGTTCTGGACGGCCAGCGTGAACAGCGGCAGGCTCGGGCCGACGCCCAGCCCGCAGATGACCATGTACAGCGTCACCTCGCCGAACGTCGTCGCCGTCGTCATGCGGCTCAGCAGGACCATGCCGACGAGCAGCACGAGCCCGCCGCCGACCATGAACGGCTTGTACTTCCCGAACCGCGACACGAGCTGGCCGCTCACGGTCGACCCGAACACGACGCCCATCGAGAGCGGGATGAGCGCGACGCCCGCCCGCGTCGCCGTCACGCCGACGACGTTGACGAGGAAGAGCGGCAGGAACACGACGAGCCCGATAAAGGCCGCGCCGTAGCAGAAGACCGCGATCGCCGACGTCGAGAAGATGCGGAGCTTGAACAGGTTGAGGTCCAGCAGCGGGTCCCTGGACGTGCGCGTGCGCCACGCGAACAGGACGAGCCCGACGACCGATGCCGCGATGAGGCCGAGCGTCACCGGGCCCGTCCACGGGAACGCGCGGCGGTCGAGCTGGAGCGCGAGCACGAACGGGACGAGCCCGGCGAGCAGCAGGAACGCGGCGGGAAGGTCGAGACGGCCGCGCGTCGGGGGGAGCAGCGGCGGCATGCGGCGCAGCACGAACCAGAGCGCGAGCGCGCCGAAGGGCAGGTTGACGTAGAAGACCCACCGCCAGCCCTCGATGCCCGGAATGAGGACGTCGCCATGGTCCGCGAGCAGCCCGCCGACGACCGGCCCGAGCACGGACGCGATGCCGAACGTCGCGCCGACGTAGCCCTGGTACTTGCCGCGCTCGCGCGGCGGGAAGAGGTCCGCGATGACGATGAAGGCCATCGCGAACAGGCCGGCGCCGCCGATGCCCTGGATCGCGCGGGCGACGATGAGCTGCGTCATGCCGTCGCCGAGGACCGGGAGCGTCCCGAACTCGCCGGCGAGACCGCACAGGAACGACCCGCCGAGGAAGATGAGGATCGCCCAGAGCTCGATCGTGCGGCGGCTCATGATGTCGGCGAGCTTGCCGTAGATCGGGACCATCGCCGTCGAGGCGAGCAGGTAGGCTGTCGCGACCCACGCGTAGCGCGTGAGGCCCTGGAGGCTGTCGGTGATCTTCGGCAGCGCCGTCGCGACGATCGTCTGGTCGAGCGCGCCGAGGAAGAGCGCGAGCAGGATGCCGATGAAGGCGTAGGTCGTGTCCTGTTTTGAGAGGGTCGCCCCGGCGGGGACGAAGTCGGACGTGGGGGGCATCGGGCGGTCGTTGATTCGAAAGCACGGTCAACCCGCCCGCGCGCGTCCGGATTCGCCGGGCGTGCCGGATCGGGGCGAACCCGACTGCCACGCGCCCGTTTGTGCATCCTCTTCTTCCAACCTGTCCCATGCCCGATTCATTCGACGCCGTCATCGTCGGCGGCGGCCACAACAGCCTCGTCGCCGCGGCGGCCCTCGCCCGCGCGGGCGGGTCCGTGGCCGTGCTCGAGGCGAACGACACCGTCGGCGGGTGCATCCGCAGCGGCGAGGCGACGGTGCCCGGCGTCGTCCACGACCTCTACTCGACCAACCAGAACCTCTTCCGCGGGTCGCCCGCCTACGCCGCGTGGAAGACGGATCTCGAGCGCCACGGCCTCAGCTTCGCGCACTCGGACCGCCCGTTCTGCAACGTCTTCCCCGACGGCACCGCCCTGCGCGTCTACGCCGACGCCGACCGGACCGAAGCTGAACTCCGCGCCCACAGCGCGGGCGACGCCGACGGCTTCCTGCGCCTCAAGGCGCGCTTCGCGGACTTTCAGAAGGTCTTCCTGCCGCTCTACGGCCTCGAGCTGCCGTCTGCGAAGGCTGCCGGGGCGCTCGCATCGGGCAGTGCGGCCGTGGGCGTCGAGGCGACGGTCGCGCTCACGCAGCTGCTGCTCTCGTCCACACGCGAACTCGGCGACGCGACCTTCGAGACCGACGAAGGCAAGGCGCTGCTCGCGACGTGGGGCATGCACATGGACTTCGGGCCGGACGTCGCCGGCGGGGCCGTCTTCCCGCTGATGGAGACGTTCTCGAACATCGCCGAGGGCATGGTCGTGGCCGAGGGCGGCGCGTCGACGCTCTCCGAGGCGCTCGCGGGCATGATCCGCGAAGCGGGTGGCATCGTGCGGACGAACACGCGCGTCGCGCGCATCGTCGTCGAGGGCAGGCGGGCCGTGGCGGTCGAGACGGAAGCAGGCGAGCGGATCGAGGCGAAGAAAGCGGTCGTCGCGGGCGTCACGCCGGGCGTCCTCTACGGCCGCCTCGTCAGCCCGGACGCCCTGCCGGCGGACTTCACGCGGGCCGTCGAGCGGTACACCTATGGCCCGGGCACGATGATGGTGCACCTCGCGCTCGACGGGCCCGTCCGCTGGGCCGCGGGCGACGACCTCGCCGGCTTCGCCTACGTCCACATTCCGCCGAGCGTCGACGCGCTCGCGGCGACCTACACGCAGTCGCTCGCGGGCCTGCTGCCGGACGACCCGCTCCTGATCGTCGGCCAGACGACGGCCGTCGACCCGACGCGCGCGCCTGAGGGCACGTCCATTCTGTGGATCCAGGTGCGGACGCTGCCCGGCGAGATCGCGGGCGACGCGGCGGGCGAGATCGCGGCGACGGACTGGGCCGAGGCGGCCGCGCCGTTCGCCGAGCGCGTCCTCGACAAGCTCGAGCGCTACGCGCCGGGCGTCCGCGCCCAGATCCGCGGCATGGCCATCCACTCGCCCGCCGACCTCGAGGCGGACAACGCGTGCCTCGTCGGCGGCGACAGCCTCGGCGGGAGCATCCACCTGCGGCAGAACTTTCTCTACCGGCCCGTGCCCGGCTGGAGCCGCTACGCGACGCCCGTCGAGGCGCTCTGGGCGTGCGGCGCGGGGACGTGGCCCGGCCCCGGCAACAACGGGACGTCCGGCTGGCTCGTCGCGCAGAAGCTGCTGAACCCGCACTCGGTCGTCAAGACGGCGCTCGGCGCGGCCGGCATCGCCGGCGCGGGCGCAGCGCTCTGGGCCGCCCTCTCCGGCGGCGACGAGGCGTAGGTGCGCGCCTCGAGACGGACGGAGTGCTTTGCCGACGCTTCACGGCTCGGCGTGGACCCCCCGGGCACGGGTGCCGTTTACCTTTGGCACTCTCCCCGCGAGAGTGCCAGAGCTCTCGCCCGCCCTCGGGCACCCCACGACACCCAACCAAACCATCATGGCATCGATCAAGCCGATCGGCGACCGCGTCGTCGTCAAGGCCCAGGAGGCCGAGACCCAGACGGCCTCCGGCCTCTTCATCCCCGACACCGCCAAGGAGAAGCCCATGAAGGGCACCGTCGTCGCAGCCGGCCCCGGCAAGACGGAGAACGGCACGCACGTCGCGATGACGGTCAAGGAGGGCGACATCGTCCTCTACGGCAAGTACGCCGGCACCGAGATCACGATCGACGGCGACGACGTGCTCATC
>JBBSUZ010000258.1:0-4549 GCA_038233965.1 Rhodothermales bacterium
AAGACGTACGAGTCCGACCTCAAGGACGGCCGCATCGTCGTTGGCGCGCACCCGCGCGACGAGGACCGCGACATGTTCCGCGACACGTACTCGTCGAACGGCGCGTCGAACGTCTACTCGAGCTACTAAGCCCGAGTCCGGATCGATCCGCGCGGGGCGGGGGCTACGGCCTCCGCCCCGCGCGTCGTTTGGGGCCTCAGGCGAGGCGTGCCGTCAGCGTGATGTCGGCCGCGCTGAGAACCTTGCTCAGCGGACAGGTCTCCTTCGCGTGCGTCGCGATGCGCTGGAACTCGTCGTCCTCCATGCCCGGCACCGATGCCTCGAGCTCGAGCTCGATCGTCGGAATGACGAAGCCGCCGTCGACCTGCTCGACCGTGACGCGGGCCGTCGTGTGGGCGCGCTCGGGCGGGTGGCCAGCTGAGGCGAGCTCGTTCGATACCGCCATCGTGAAGCACGCCGCGTGCGCGGCGGCCAGCAGTTCCTCGGGGTTCGTCGTGGCTCCGTCGGCGCCGGAGCCGAAGCGGGAGTCGAAGGAATACGCGCTCTCGACAGCGCCGGACTCGGTGGAGACGGTGCCATCACCGTCGCGGAGGGCGCCATGCCACTCGGCCTGTGCAGATCGGACCATGGGTCTGAAAGGGAAGGTGAGGGGAGAGAATGGGGCCGACACAGCCGGCGTTCCGTCCCGGTGAAAACCGGTTGGAGGCCGAACCCCCGACGCCCGAGCCCGTCCCACACGGCCACTTTCAGCCCCCGTTATGGCCCCGGCGACCGCAGGCGACACCGTCCACATTCACTACACCGGCACCCTCGCCGACGGATCCGAGTTCGACTCGTCGCGCGGGCGCGAGCCGCTCTCGTTCACGCTCGGCTCGGGCCAGGTCGTGCCCGGCTTCGACAAGGCCGTCGACGGCATGGAGACGGGCGAGACCAAGACCGTCACGATCCCGGCAGCCGACGCCTACGGCGAGCACGATCCGGAGAACACGCTCGTCGTGGACCTCGATCAGCTCCCGCCCGGCGTCGCAGTCGGCGACCAGCTCGCGCTCACGACGCCCGACGGCGCGCAGGTGCCGGTGTCCGTGGTGGCGATCGACGAGCAGGGCGCGACGATCGACGGCAACCACGAGCTCGCGGGCAAGGACCTGACGTTCGAGATCACGCTCGAGCGGATCGGCTAACGCGCGTTCAGGCGGCGGAGCGCGGCCACGACCGCGTCGCCGTCGCCGGACGGGTTGACGGCTGTATCCTTGTACACGATGCGGCCGTCGCGGTCGATGATGAACGTCCAGCGCGCGGCGGTGACGTCGCGCGTGAGCTGGACGTCCTGGTCGCCGATATGGCGCGTGATGCTGCCGCCTTCGCCGACGGGCACGCCGAAGGCGCGGGCGATGGTGCCACGCGTGTCCGAGAGGAGCGGGAAGTTGAGGCGGTTGGCGCGCCTGAAGCGCCGCAGGCCGTCGACGCGGTCGCCGCTCACGCCGACGACCTCGGCGCCGAGCTGCTGCAGCTGCGAGCGGTTGTCGCGGAAGGCGCAGGCCTGGTCCGTGCAGCCGCCCGTCATCGCGGCAGGGTAGAAGTAGACGACGAGGAAGCGGCGGCCGACGTGGTCGCGGCTGCGCCACGCCTGCCCGTTGTCCTGCGTGGCGCGGAAGACCGGCGCGCGGTCGCCGACGTTGACCGTGGCGGTCTGGGCGTGCGGCGCGGCGGCGAGCAGGAGGAGGCCGAGGAGGGCGAGCGGGAGGCGGAGCGTCATGGAGAGATCGGAGGTGCGGGCGACGGGTCGAGCCACGCGACGGCGTCGTCGCGGGTGGCGAAGACGCGGACGCATTCGCCGCGGTTCGCCTCACGCGCGAACTCCCGGAAGCGCTCGGGGTGCACGGCCAGGTCCGGGACAACGCACGCCGCGCGGAGGCCGTAGAGCGTCAGGCGCTGAGCGAGGTCGCCGGCGAGCCCGGAGCGGAGGTCGAAGAAGGCGTCGGGCAGCGCGGGGCGGTCGATGAGGACGGCGGCCGCGCCAGTCTCGAAGGCGGCGGATACGACAGAGTGGGCGCTGAAAGCGCCGCTCGGCAGGATCTCGGTGAACGGCGGCGTCATGAGAGCGAGCGACTTACTCCGCGTTTCGGACGGCCTCGACCGCGGACTCGGACTCGAGCGCGACGACGTTGCCGATGTCCTCGCCCAGGTACGCCGCCCGCGCGACGCGGCGCATGATCTTGCCGTTGCGCGTCTTCGGGAGCGCGGCCGTGAAGAGGACCGCGCGCGGCGCGAGCGCCTTGCCGAGCGCCGAGACGAGCGTGTCGCGGAGGTGGTCGCGCAGCGTCTCGGTGGCCGTGAGGTGCGGGGCGAGCACGACGAGCGCGACGACGGCCTCGCCCTTGACGCGGTCCGGGACGCCGATGGCGGCGCTCTCGGCGACCGCCGGGTTGCCGTTGAGGACGGCCTCGACCTCGGCCGGCCCCAGGCGCTTGCCGGCGACCTTGATCGTGTCGTCCGACCTCCCGAGGATGAACCACTGGCCGTCGGCGTCGACGGCGGCGAAGTCGCCGTGGGTCCAGACGCCGGGGCGCTGCGCCCAGTAGGACGCGTGGTAGCGGCGCTCGCCCGAGCCCGGTGCGGGGCCGTCGTGGAAGCCGCGCGCCATGCCGATCCACGGCTGCCGAATGACCAGCTCGCCGACGGCCTCGCGGACCGGCTGCCCGTCGTCGCCGACGACCTCGGCGTCCATCCCGACGACCGGGCCGGGGAAGCCGCACGGCTTGACGGGCTCGACCAGGGTGCCGCAGACGATGCCGCCCGAGATCTCGGTCCCGCCCGAGTAGTTCAGGATCGGCTTCTCGCTGTTCAGGACGGTCTCGAAGAGCCAGCGCCAGGACTCGGGGTCCCACGGGCTTCCGGTCGAGCCGCAGGCGCGGATGCGCGAGAGGTCGTGGGCATGGACGGGCTCGGTCCCGCGCGGCATCAGGGCGCGGACGAGGCTCGGCGAGAGCCCGAGCAGGGTCACGCCGTGGTCGGCGGCGATCTGCCACGTCCGGCCGGGGTCGTCCTGCCCGTCGGCGCCGGCGTCGGGCGCGCCGTCGAAGAGGACCATCGTCGCGCCGCAGAGGAGGGAGCCGAAGACGAGCCACGGGCCCATCATCCAGCCCATGTCCGACATCCACCACACGACGTCGCCGGGGCGGACGTCCATCGCGTGGCGCATGTCCTGCGCGGCCTTGAGCGGGAAGCCGGCGTGCGTGTGGATGACGCCCTTCGGCGCGCCCGTCGTGCCGGACGTGTATAGCAGGAGGGCGCGGTCTTCGGCGGCCGTGTCGTGGGCGTGCGTGTCGTCGCCCTCGGTCACGAAGTCGCGCCACCAGACGTCGCGGCCGGGCATCATCGGCGCGGGCGGCTCCAGGCGCGCGCCCATCCGCTCGTGGACGACGACGAGGCGGACGCCGGGCAGGTCGGCGAGCGCGGCGTCCGCGGTCTCCTTGAGCGGGAGGGCGCGTCCGCGGCGCGGCAGGCCGTCCGACGTGACGAGCGCGACGGCGCCACCGTCGTCGAGGCGCTGGCGGACGGCCTCGGCGCCGTAGCCCGAGAACAGCGGCAGCACGACGCCGCCCATCCGGACCACGCCGAGCACGGCGACGACGATCTCGGGCGTCATCGGCATCAGGATGCCGACGGCCTCGCCCGGCCCGATGCCCTGCGCGCGCAGCGCAGCCGCGAACGCGCCGACGCGGGCGTGCAACTCGGCATACGTGATCCGCTCCGTGCCGCCCTCCTCGCGCTCGTAGCGGATCGCGTCCTGCGCCCACGTCGCCGTGCCGGCGTAGCGGTCGAGGCAGTTGTGGGTCACGTTCATCCGCCCGCCGACGCACCACACGGGCCGCTCGATGCCGGCCGACATGTCGAGGATCTGCGTGTACGGCGTCGCGAACTCGATGCCGAGGTCGGCCAGCGCGGCGTCCCAGAAGCGCCCGACGTCGGCGAGCGCCCACGCCTGAAGCTCGGCGTAGGACGCCAGGCCGAGGCGCGTCCAGAAGCGGGCGAGGTTGGTTTCGGCGACGTCTTCGGGGCGGGGCGTCCAGGCGACGGACTGGTCGAACGGAAACATCGGGCGGCGGGCTGTGCGGCTGCAATCTCGCCACGGCGCGGCGCGCGGGAACGGCGCACGCGGTCCGGGGCGTAGAGCCCGTCCACTCTCCACCGCGCCTCATGGACGACATGCCCGACACCGACGCCCTCGACGGCGACACCGCACACCTCGACCCGATGACGCCCGCCGGCACGGGCCCGACCGGGACGGGCACGACGCCGGACGGCGGGATGGGCACGGCCCAGACCGGCCCCGGCGCCGGCCAGCACGGCGACGACATCGACCCCTCGGGCGCCGACACGACCGGCGCCGACATGACGGGCGTCGGCGCGTCCAGCCCCGGCACGTCCATCGCGCGCGGCGTCTCCGGATCGCCTGAGGACGATGCGCCCGGCGCGTCCAAAACACCGTCCGGCCTGGAGTGAGACGCCACGTCCCCGGCTCGACGCCCGCCCGGGAGGGGGTCCC
>JBBSUZ010000259.1:0-4534 GCA_038233965.1 Rhodothermales bacterium
GACGCGGTTTGGGACGTCGTCACGACGCGCGACGCCGACGGCTGGACGGCCGAGTTCCGGATCCCGCTGAGCCAGCTCCGCTACGCGCCCGACGACGCGGAGCAGACGTGGGGCCTCCAGTTCGGCCGCGACATCCAGCGCACGGGCGAGCGCGACTTCTGGGCGCCGTTCCTGCCCGGCACGAACGGGGTCGTGAGCCAGTTCGGGACGCTCGCAGGCCTGAGCGGCCTCCGCGCGCCGCGCCGCTTCGAGGTGGTCCCGTACGTCGCCGCCCAGGCGACCCGCGCGCCCGACACGCGCGTCGAGAACGGCCCGGCCGACCCGTACTACGCCTCGACCGACGCCGCGCCGCGCGTGGGCGTCGATGTGACGTACGGTCTGGCGTCCAACCTCACGCTCACGGCGACGGTCAACCCGGACTTCGGGCAGGTCGAGGCGGACCCGGCGCAGGTCAACCTCGGCGGCTTCGAGCTCTTCCTCCAGGAGCGCCGCCCGTTCTTCGTCGAGGGCCTCGACGCGTTCTCGTTCGGCCGCGCCCGCGCCAACTTCGCCTCCAACCGCCCCAATCTGCTCTACACGCGCCGCATCGGGCGCAGCCCGCAGCGCGACGGCTTCGTCCCGGGCAGCGTGTACGACGAGACGGGCGAGCAGGGCGTCGTCTACTCGGACGCCCCGCAGCAGACGACCATCCTCGGCGCGGCCAAGGTCTCGGGCCGCGTCGGCCGCGTGACGCTGGGCGTCCTCTCGGCCCTGACGGCCCCCGAGTACGGCCGCTACCAGGCCTACGACGGCACCGGCGCGCCGCTCACCGACGGGCGTGGCCTCGTCGAGCCAGTCTCGAGCTACTCGGTCGCGCGCGCCCGCGCGGCGTTCGGGCGGACGGTCGCCGGCGCGGCCGGCACGCTCGTCGTCCGCGACGTCTCCGATCCCGCCTTCGCCTCGTTCCTGCCCAGCCAGGCCAGCGTCCTCGAGATCGACGCCGAGCACCGCCTCCGCAGCAGCCAGTGGATCGCGTCCGGCGTGCTCGCCGGCAGCCTCGTCACCGGCTCGTCCAACGCCATCGTCGGCCTGCAGCGCGCCTTCCCGCGCCTGTTCCAGCGGCCGGACTCGGACCGCCTCCGCGTCGACTCGACCGCGACGAGCCTCGCCGGCCTCACGGGCGAGGTCGCGATCCAGAAGGACGGCGGCGAGCACTGGACGGGCTCGCTCTCGGCCGCCTTCACCAGCCCTGGCTTCGACTCGAACAGCCTCGGCTACCAGTCCCGCGCCGACAACGCCTACGTCGGGACGCGGGTGAACTACCGCCAGAACACACCGCGCGGCTTCTACCGCAACTGGAGCGCCGCGACCTACGGCGGCCTCGGAAGCAACTTCGACCGCGACCTCACGATGGCCTTCGTCGGCGTCAGCGGCGGCGTCAACTACGCCAACTTCTGGCGCACGTCGGCGGACCTGCAGCTCAACGCGCGCTCCGTGAGCGACCGCGCGACGCGCGGCGGCGTCCTCGCGCTGAGCCCGATGAACGTCGGCTTCAACTTCAACGCGGGCACGGACGACCGCCGCGCCGTCTCGGGCTACACCTACATCTACAGCGGGGCCAGCGAGATCGGGCAGCGCTACATCGGCGGCGAGATCGGCGTCGACATCCGGCCCGCGGCGAACCTCACCATCGGCCTCTACCCGGGCATTAGCACGGACCACGAGGCGCGGCAGTTCGTGACGGCGTTCTCGGACCCCGCCGCCGTCGGCACCTTCGGCCGCCGGGCGATCTTCGCCGACTCGGACCAGAACGAGTTCTCGCTGACGACGCGCGTCGACTGGACGTTCACGCCGGACCTCTCGCTGCAGCTCTACGCCCGCCCGTTCGTCTCGCGCGGCCGCTACAACACGTTCCAGCAGCCGACCGCCTCGGGCCAGCTCCGCTTCCCGACGATCGAGGACGCCGGCGGCACGGCCGTCGCCCAGGCCGACGGCTCGGTCCAGATCACGCCCGGCGACGGCGGCCGGCCGTTCAGCCTCGCGCCGGACTTCACCGTCCGCGCGCTTCAGGGCAACGCCGTCCTGCGCTGGGAGTACCGCCCCGGCTCGACGCTCTTCTTCGTGTGGCAGCAGCAGCGCGAGGGCTTCGACGGCTCGGGCCGCTTCGACCTCGGCGGCAACCTCGGCCGCCTCGCCAAGGACCGCCTCACCAACGTCTTCCTGCTGAAGATGACGTACTGGTTCGACTGACGCGCCGTGTCTCGGCGAGCGCGTCCTACCGGGCCGGCGACAGGCTCGGCGCAGGTAGGAACGGCTCGCCGAGCCGTCCATGCGCACATCCGCTGAGCCCGTCTGGACGAGCGGTTGTCAGCCCACCGTGTCCGCGTCGACGCGGCGGAAGATGGCGACGATGGTCCCGCGCGCCTCATCCACGAGCGGGCGGGACGCGACGGCGAGGCCGGCTGCGAGGGCTGCCTCGGCGAGCGCGGCGACGGCGGCTTTGTCCTGGGCGAGGCGGTCCGGCAGGTCGGTGGCGTCGGCGCCGGGGAGGTCGGTCCAGAGCCAGCCGCCGGGCACGAGGACGCGGCGGGCCTCGGCAAAGACGTCCGCGAGCGCATCGGCACCGGACACGGTGGCGACGGCCCACGGGGCGAAGGCGTCGGGGTAGCCGAGGGCGTCGGGTCGGGCGCGCGAGACGCGGCGCTCGGCCTCGTCCGCGTCGCCGAGCACGTCGGCGAGGCGCGTACGGGCGGCGGCGACGTCGGCGGGGTCGTGGGCCGAGGCCCAGACGTCGAAGCCGAGGCGGGTGAGGGCGTCGGCGTGGAGCCCGGCGCCGGCGGCGACGTCCACGACGCGCGTGCCCGGCGCGACTGAGGCCATCGTGCGGAGCAGGTACGCCGAGACGCTCACGCCGCGCGGCGCGGCACGGCCGGCGTCGGCACGGTGACGTCCGGGACGGCCGACCAGTCGCACGGCTCGGCGGCGTGCGTGCAGTCGTCGCAGCGGACCGTCCGCAGCGCGGTATCGTGGCGCAGCATCGGGGCGGGCGCGGCCGGTAGCAGGGCCGGACTGCCGTCGCCGGCGAGCGCGGGCCGCACCTGCGCGCCGACGCACGACGCGAGCGTCTCGAGCAGGAGCGGGTGGCCGTTGAGGCCGGTCGAGACCTCGAAGTGCGTCACGCCCTGGGCTGCGGCCTGCGCGCGCACGACGACGTCGAGGTCGTAGGACGTCTCGACGCGGTCCGACACGAACGAGACGGGCACGACGAGGACATGCGCGTGGCCGTCGTCGGCAAGCGTGGCGAGCGTGCGGTCCAGCGTCGGGCCGAGGGCGCGGCCGGGGACGAGCGGGCGCAGGAACGCGACGTGGACTTCGCGGCGCGAGTCGTGGTCGGCGCGGGCGTCGACGACCTGCTGGACGGTCGCGTGGACGAGGCAGCAGTACGGGTCGCGATCGCGGGCATGCGCGCCCTGGGCGCAGAACACGATCTGGACGCCGGCGCGGGACGCGAGCGGGAACCGCTGCAAGCCCTCATCGACGCGCTCGGCGAGGGCCTGCACGTAGGTGGGGTGCGCGGCGTACTCGGCGACGCGCGTCGTCGGCCAGTCCGGGATCTCGCCCGCGGCGCGGAGCGCGTCCCAGTAGGCGACCGACGAGCCCGTCGTGGCGGTCGCGTAGTGCGGGTGGAGCGGCAGCAGCACGACGCGCGTGACGCCGTCGGCGGCCATCTGGGCCGCGGCCTCCTCGCTCGTCGGGTGCCAGTGGCGCATCGCGACGTACGTCCGGAACGTCGCGCCGGTAGGGGCGGCGAAACGGGCATTGAGGATGCGCTCGAGCGCGCGGGCCTGCTCGGCCGTGTGGCGCGCGAGCGGGCTCACGCCGCCGATCTGCTCGTAGGCGTCGGCAAGCGAGCGGGCGCGGCGCCGGGCGAGGACGCGGCTGGCGAGGTGGCGGACGACGCCGGGCACGAGCCACGAGCCCTCGGCCGGGTCCATGAGCCGGTTGTAGAGGAACGGCTCGACGTCCTCGCGGCGCCCGGGCCCGCCAAGGTTCATCATCACCACGCCGACGACGTCGCCGGGCTCGACCGCGAGCGGGTCCACAGGTCTGCCGGCAGTCGCAGAGGTGCGGGCCGGTCGAAAGCTGCGGAGGAACTCGCGAGGCGTCATCAGGGCGCGGGGCGGGGGGGCGGCCGGAGCGTCCGGCGTCTCCGCAAGTAACTGATGTGTGCGCCCGGCCGTGTCGCGTCTCGTTGAAGAACGCGGCCCGCCTGCAGGATTGACACCGGCTCCACATCGCCGCGCCGCGGCATGTTCGCCGCATATGTGCCCTGCGTCTGGTTGGGAGGCCAGTTCGCGGTCGGGACGTCGGCACGCAGCCGGGGGACGTCTGCGCGCGGCCCGGACGGCGGGGATGTCCGGGCGTGGTGCCAACCGGAGGGACGACGCCCCGGCGGGGCTACGGGCGCTCGGTCCGAACAAACGCAGACGTCCCCGGCCCAGCCCCCATCCCCCCTCCCCCATCCCCCATCCCCCATCCCCCCTCCCCCATCCCC
>JBBSUZ010000260.1:0-4464 GCA_038233965.1 Rhodothermales bacterium
CCCCCCCCCCCCCCCCCCCCCTCGTTCCCACCTGCCGCCCCCATACGCGATGTGGTTGCTTGTGCCTGGAGTTCAGACGTGTGCTCTTCCGATCTAGCCTCCGCGCCGAGAACGACTACCGCGTCAACCTCAAGGCCGAGATCGAGGTCCGCCTGCTGCACGACAAGCTGGACCACCTCATGATGCGCCAGTGGGGCCGCCTGCTCGACGTGCAGGAGGAGCAGGGCGACCTGCTCGACGGCATCGCCGCACGCCTCGACGCGCTCGCGCTAGCTTCCGGGGCCCCGCCCAGCCCGCCCGCTTCCCCCGCCCCGTGACCGACCGCCCCTCGACCGACACCCCCGAGACTGCAGAGACCGATGCGCCGCTGCGCGCCCACACGCTCGGCTCGGCCGCGCCGACGGGCCCGTCCATCGACGCCCGCCGCGCCGCCCACGCCGCCCTGCTCGACGCGCTCGAGGCGCAGGCCGTCGAGGTTCGCCGCGGCGGCGGCGAGAAGTCCGTCGCCCGCGAGCACAGCCGCGGCAAGATGACGGCCCGCGAGCGCATCGCCTTCTTGCTGGACGACGGGTCGCCGTTCCACGAGCTCGGCCTCTTCGCCGGGCGCGGGATGTACGAGGAGGAGGGCGGCTGCCCCGCCGGCGGCGTCGTGATGGGCCTCGGCCGCGTCGGCGGGCGCCTGATCCTCGTCGTCGCCAACGACGCCACCGTGAAGGCGGGCGCGTGGTTTCCGATCACCGCCAAGAAGAACCTCCGCGCCCAGGAGATCGCGCTCGAGAACCGCGTCCCGATCGTGTACCTCGTGGACTCGGCCGGCGTCTTCCTGCCGATGCAGGACGAGATCTTCCCGGACCGCGACCACTTCGGGCGCCTCTTCCGCAACAACGCGAAGCTGAGCGCGCTCGGCGTCCCGCAGATCGCCGCCATCATGGGCTCGTGCGTCGCCGGCGGCGCCTACCTGCCCGTGATGTCCGACGAGTCGCTCATCGTCGACGGCACCGGCTCGGTCTTCCTCGCGGGCCCGTTCCTCGTCCAGGCCGCGATCGGCGAGATCACGGACTCGGAGACGCTCGGCGGCGCGACGACGCAGTCCGACATCTCGGGCGTCATCGACTACAAGATGCCGGACGACGCGACGTGCCTCGCGACGATCCAGGACCTGCTCGGGAAGCTCCCCGACGCGCCGCGCGCCGGCTTCGCCCGCGCCGAGTCCGTCGAGCCCGCCTATCCCGCCGACGAGATCGCCTCGGTCTTCCCCGAAGGCCGCCAGACGCCGTACGACGTCCGCGAGGTCATCGCGCGCATCGTCGATGCCGACTCGTGGACGGAGGCGAAGCAGGGCTACGGCCAGACGCTCGTCTGCGGGACGGCCCGGCTCGACGGCTGGTCGGTCGGCATCGTCGCGAGCCAGCGCCTCGTCGTCAAGACGGAGCCGCTCAAGGGAAAGCCGGCCGAGATGCAGCTCGGCGGCGTCATCTACGGCGACGCGGCGGACAAGGCGGCGCGCTTCGTGATGCAGTGCAACCAGAAGCGCATCCCGCTCCTCTTCCTCCAGGACGTCACCGGCTTCATGGTCGGGACGCGCGCCGAGCAGTCCGGCATCATCAAGGACGGCGCGAAGCTCGTGCAGGCCGTCGCCAACTCGGTCGTGCCCAAGTTCACCGTCGTGATGGGCAACTCGTACGGCGCGGGCAACTACGCGCTCTGCGGCCGCGCCTACGACCCGCGCCTCTTCCTCGCCTGGCCGACGGCGCAGATCGCGGTCATGGGCGGCGCGCAGGCCGCGAAGACGCTGCTCTCGATCGAGGAGCGGACGCTCTCGAAGCGCGGCCAGGAGCTCTCGGAGACGGACCGCGCCGAGCGCCTCGCCGAGATCCAGGCCCGCTACGACAACCAGACGCGCCCGCTCTACGCCGCCGCCCGCCTCTGGGTCGACGCGCTCATCGAGCCCGTCGAGACGCGCGCGTGGCTCTCGGCGGGCATCGAGATGGCGGACCACAACCCGGAGATCGAGCCCTTCCGCATGGGCGTCATGCAGACCTGAGCGCGCCTCGAAGAACTGATAGACGCCGCGACGCGCGGCGAGGACGTCGTCATCTCGACCGGCGACGGCGCGAGCGTGCGCCTGACGCCCGTGCCGGAGCCGGCCCTGAGACCTCGGCAGTTTGGCAGTATGCGCGGAAAGACCCACATGTCGGACGACTTCGACGACCCGCTGCCGGGCTTCGAGCCGACCATGTGATGCGCCTTCTGCTCGACAGCAGAACCCCTGCCACCCGCTGGCAGGGGTAGGTATTGCGCTGGCGATCAGAAAATGCCGTCATTCCCGCGCACGCGGGGATCCAGAGTCACGCCGGGCGCGGTCCGACATGCGGGGTGCGCTCCCTCCGAGGTAACGTCCGAGCCTCGCTCTGCGACGGCTGCCCGGACAGATCCGGAGCGTCGTCTCACGACTCTGGATTCCCGGTCGGGGCCGGGAATGACGGCCTTGAGGGGGAGTGTGGTGGTCAGAGCGGTCGGCGAAATACCTAGCCCTACCAGCCCTCAAAGGGGACAGCGAACGAGCGTCAGCGAGCGAGCAGGGGGTTCTGGGGCCGGCTGGGCGTAGGGTCAGTCGCCGCCGCCGCCGAGGATGGAGCCGAGCAGGCCCGCGCCCGCCACGCCGCCGACGATCCCGCCGAGACCTCCGATGCCTGCGCTCTCGCCCTGGCGCTTGTACATCCGCGAGGCGGCCACGATGCGGTCCGCGAGGCGCGAGAACGGGAGGCTCTGGAGGTAGACGAGGCCCGGCCCTTCGAGACGCGTCAGGAAGAGGCCCTCGCCGCCGAAGAGCGCGTTCTTGAAGCCGCCCTGGAACTGGATGTCGTAGTCCACGGACTCGGCCATCCCGACGAGGCAGCCGGTGTCGACGAACAGGACCTCGCCCGCGCCGAGCGTCCGCTCGATGATGGTGCCGCCGGCGTGCGCGAACGCGAGCCCGTCGCCGGTGAGGCGCTGCAGGATGAAGCCCTCGCCGCCAAAAAGGCCTGCGCCGATCTTCTTCGTGAACGCGACCTCGATCTCGATGCCCGCCGCGGCACACAGGAACGCGTCCTTCTGAAAGAGAAACTGCCCGCCCTCGGCCGCGAGGTCGACCGCGACGACCTTGCCCGGGTAGGGCGCCGAGAAGGCGACGCGCGCCTTGCCCGAGCCCGTGTGCGAGAACGACGTGATGAAAAAGCTCTCGCCGGCGAAGGCCCGTTTGAGGCCCTTCATGAAGCCGCCGCCCGTGCCGGTGTCCATCGTGATGCCGGCGTCCATGTAGAGCATCGCGCCGGCCTCGGCGCGGACCGTCTCGCCGGGGTCGAGCTCGATCTCGACGATCTGGAGGTCGTCGCCGATGAGGCGGTAGTCGATGTCGTGGGCGGCCATGGGGAACGGGGGAGAGTGGAGGGTCTGCCGAGACTACGGCCGCGGGCCGGAATCCCGATCACCTCACCTGCGCGAAAAGGGCCGCACGCGGGCAGCCCGACTCGGCCGCCGGATCCGCAGCGCGCCCGCCGGGTTCGTCCGCTTCCCCCCGACGCCATGACCGACTCCGACCTCATCCGCTCGCGCGCCGCCGCCATCCGCGACGCCATCGTCGCCGCCGCCGCCACCTCGGGGCGCGACGCCGATGCGGTGACGCTCGTCGCTGTGACGAAGACGCACCCCATCGAGACCGTTCGCGCCGCGCTCGCCGCCGGGCTCCACGACCTCGGCGAGAACCGCGTCCAGGAACTGGTACAGAAGGCCGACGCGCTCGGTCCAGACGCGTCGGCGGACGTCCGGTGGCACCTCATCGGGGCGCTGCAACGCAACAAGGCACGCGACGCGGTCCGGGTGTCGGACCTCATCCACGGCATCGACTCGGTCCGGCTGGCCGAGGCCGTCGGTGCGAAGGCGGTCGAGGCCGGGCGCGTCGTGCCCGTCCTCGTTCAGGTCAACATCTCGGGCGAGGCGAGCAAGTCGGGCGTCGAGCCGGGCGCCGCGCACGACGTGATGGCCGCCGTCGCGGGCGTCGCCGGGCTCCGGCTCGAAGGCGTGATGGGCATCGCTGCTCCCGCCCGCGACGCCGCCGAAGCAGAGCGGACGGTCCGCCCCGCATTCCGCGGGTTGCGGGCGACCTTCGACAGCTACGCCGGGCCCGGCCGCGAGGCCCTCTCCGTCGTCTCGATGGGCATGAGCTCCGACCTCGCGATGGCCGTCGAGGAGGGCGCGACGTTGGTGCGCGTCGGGACGGCCCTGTTCGGTCCGCGCTGATCCGCCGGTGGGCTCCGGGGTGTCCGTCGTACCTTTCCACCTATGCCATCTGTCGTCGTCACCCTGTGCCTCGCCGCCGCGCTCGCGGTCGTTGCTGTCGCGCTCGGCCTCGTGGCCCGGCAGCGCGAGGCGCGGGCCGTGGCGGCACAGGCGCGCGCCGCAGCCGTCCGCGAGCGGGCCGAC
>JBBSUZ010000261.1:0-4450 GCA_038233965.1 Rhodothermales bacterium
GCCCAGCTCGTCATCGACGGCGAGAGCTACGGCGTCCACGCCTTCCTCGTCCCGCTCCGCGACGACGCCGGCCACATTCTGCCTGGCATCCGGATCGAGGACTCGGGCTTCAAGATGGGCCTCAACGGCGTCGACAACGGCCGCATCTGGTTCGACAGCGTCCGCATCCCGCGCGCGGACCTGCTCGACCGCTTCGCGCAGGTGAGCGAGGACGGGACGTACACGAGCCCGATCGCGAGCGAGGGCAAGCGCTTCTTCGTGATGCTCGGAACGCTCGTCGGCGGGCGCATTGCGGTCGGCAACGCGTCCAACTCGGCGGCCCGCGCCGGGCTCACCATCGCCGTCCGCTACAGCGCGCGGCGGCGCCAGTTCGGGCCGTCCGGCGGCCCCGAGGTGCCGCTGATGGACTACCTCAGCCACCAGCGCCGCCTGCTGCCGCTCGTCGCGACGAGCGCCGGCCTCACGTTCGCGCTCCACGACCTCACGGAGCGCTTCGCGGCGCTCCCGGCCGGCAGCGACACGCGCGAGATCGAGTCCGACGCCGCCGCGCTGAAGTCGCTCGCGTCGTGGCACAGCACGCGCTCGCTCCAGGAGGCGAGAGAGTCGACCGGCGGCGAGGGCTACCGCTGGACGTCCCGCAACGCGCCCCGCAAGGCCGACGCCGACAACTTCACGACGGTCGAGGGCGACAACACGGTCCTGATGCTGCAGGTCGCGAAGGGCCTGCTCGCGGGCTACCAGCGCGAGTTCTCGGACCTCAACGTGTCGGGCATCGTCCGCTTCCTCCGCGACCGCGCGGACGCCCGTCTGGGCGAGGTCAACCCGGTCACGCGGCGCAACGCGAGCACCGAGCACCTGCTGAGCCCCGACTGGCACCGCGCCCTCTTCGAGCGCCGCGAGCGCCAGCTCCTCGTCTCGGCCGCCGCCCGCCTCAAGGGCCGCATCGACAAGGGCGCGGATTCGTTCGACGCCTTCGTGGACGTCCAGGACCACCTGCTGACGCTCGCGCACGCGCACGCGGAGCGCCTCGTCTTCGAGTCGTTCCAGGCCGCCGTCGAGCGGACCGAGGACGCGCAGATCAAGACCGTCCTGGGGCTCCAGTGCGCGCTTTACGCGCTCTCACGCATCGAGGCGGACCGGGCGTGGTTTCTCGAGCAGAACCTGTTCGAGGGCAACGTCGCCAAGGCGATCCGAACCGAGGTCAACACGCTGCTCGGCCGCCTGCGCCCGATCTGCGTCGAGCTCGTCGACGCCTTCGGCATCCCCGACGCCCTGCTCGGGTCGGACATCGCGACGGCGATGGACGCCCCGGCCGGCCCGCCGGACGTCCCGGTGACCGAGCCCGAAGCGCCGGTCACGGACGGCGTCCCGGCCGGGGCCGGACCCGTCGGCAAGGCTGCGACGGCCCCGGCAGCATGAGAATCACCGACCTCGTCGTCGGCGACACGTACGTCGTCGCGCAGCCCTTCCGGGACGCGCGCGGCGTGCTCGTGCAGGCCGGCGACCTCCAGACGTTCGAGGGTTACCGCTTCCTTCCGGCCGAAGGCGGTTTCGAGGTTCGCTTCCGCCAGGAGACGCTCGTGTTGCGCGAGGACGACCAGTCCGATGTCGTGGACCACGCCGAGCGTTTCTTCCGTCCGATGCCCTGACCGCCTCTCCCCTCTCCCCGATGCTCGACCTCCGCGACCGATTCGTCCTCCCGCCCGCTCCGGCCGTCGAGTTGCGCGCGTTCACGCACGGGCTCATGCCGAAGACCGTGCCGGACCTCATGCAGGGCTTCTGCGCGGACTGGTCCGAGCGCGGCGTCGACGCCTGGAACCGGGTGCCGGACCGCTGGGGCATCGGCCGCGAGCCGTCGTGGTGGACGCTCCCCGAGGACCTCGGCGACGCCTACCTCGCGCCGCTGCTCGGCGCGCCGGCCGGGACGTGCATCCTCCAGCCGAATGTCCACTGGACCGTCTCGTGCCTGCTCTCGTGCGACGCGCCGTTCGCCGGTGGCCGAACGGACGTCGTGCTCACCGACGCCGAGTTTCCGTCCGTGCGCCACGCGGTAAAGCGGTGGGACGGCCTGCGCGACCTCCGCCCCGTCGAGGTGCCGCACGGGGCCGACGGGTTCGTGGACGTTGATGCCGTTCTATCTGCAATAACGGACAAGACGGCGTGGGTCTTTGTCAGCCACGTCGGCTTCGCCACGGGCGAAGTCCTGTCGGACGACGCCCTGCGCGCCATCGTCGACCGCGCGCACGCGCACGGTGCCCATGCCTGCATCGACGGCTATCACGCGACGGCCTCGGTCCCGATCCACGCCGAGGCGCTCGGCGCGGACGCCTACGTCGGCGGGCTGCTCAAGGAGGCCTGCGGCTCGACGGGCAACAGCTACCTGTACGTTCGCGGCGACCTGCGCCCGCGCCTCGCCGGCTGGTTCGCAGATGCCGACCCGTTCGGCTTCCGCCCAACGCCCGAGGACAACCCGGTCCCGCGCCGCCGCTTCCTGGCGGGCACGACGGCCGTGGCGTCGGTCTACCACGCCGTCGAGGGCCTGCGTGTGCTGCTCGCGGCAGAAGACGGCGGACTGAGCGGCGTCGAGGCGGTCCGCGCCGACACGCTGGAGAAGGGCGCGCGGGCCGTGGCGCACGCCGAGCGGCTCGGCCTGACCCTGCGCTCGCCGGCCGAGCCCGAGCGGCGCGGCGCGATGCTCGTCTTCGGCGTCGACCACGCCGACACGCTCTCGCTGTGGCTCAAGTCGCAGGGCATCTACACGGACAGCCGCCGCGGCGAGGTGCTCCGCATGGCGCCGTTCGTCTGGAACACGGCCGACGACGTCGACCGCGCGTTCGACGCGATCGGGCACGCGCTCACGTCGGGCGAGCACCTCGCGTACGACGCGCCGGCCGAGGGCGGCCCCGTCACCTGACGCGGAGGATCCATCCCCGGGCAGACGGATGGCAGGGCGACCCGCGAGCACGTGTGAAGTCGATTGAGACCGTCGGGGCGTCTTGCGCAGCGGGGCATTCCGGCGCGACACTCCTCCCATGGGTCTCGTCGTGCTCCTGCTCGCAGCATTCGCGTTCGCGCCCCAGCAGGGTGCCGGCGTCTGCGTGCAGCCCGTTTCCACGGCGCACTGGGTCGAGGTGAGCGCATCGTCTGGAGTGGTGCTCTCGACGTTTGCGGATGCCTGCTGCCCGCCACGTCCGGACGCGGTCCCCGACGCGCCGTGCCTGCCGGAGGACGGCTGCTGCGCGTCCTGCCTGTCGCATGGCAACCGGAGCGCAGGCACGCCCGCCGTCCCCGGGCCCGCCCAGGAGCCGGCCGCAGGGCGGGCGGGGCGGGCAGAGGCCCACGTCGGGAGCGGCCACAACGGCACCGTCTGGCATCCACCGCGCGGCTAAGCGCCGTCCTCGCGACGGCCGGCGCCCCGGCGCCCGTCCCCCGCCCTGCCAGACCGATGCTGCGTGGCTCCTCCGTGGAGCGGCGTGGCCATGCCCCAGCCTCATGCCCGTTTTCCTTCGGACCCTCGCCGGGTCCCTCCTCCTGCTGGCCGCTCTGGCCGGCGCACCAACCGCCTCCGCCCAGCCGAGCAGCAGCCAGCCCCTCACCGTCCGTGTGACCGACGCCGAGAGCGGCGAGCCGCTCGCCGGCGCGACCGTCGTCACCACCGAGTCCGGCCGCACCGTCGGCGCCGTGGCCGACCTCGGCGGCCTCGCCCGGCTCGCCGGCCTCGTGGCGGGCGAGCACGTCCTCACGGTGTCGTACGTCGGCTACGCGCCGGCGCAACTCACCGTCGTGCTCCCGCTCGCCAGTCCTGAGATGCCCGTCGAGGCTGCTCTCGAACCGGACGAGGAGAGCGACGAGGCGGTCGTCACCGCGACGCGCACGGGCCGCACCATCGCCCGCATCCCGACGCGCGTCGAGGTCATCGGCGGCGAGGAGATCAGCGAGAAGGTCTCGATGGACCCGTCCAACATCTCGATGCTGCTCAACGAGTCGCCGGGCATCGTCGTCCAGCAGACGTCCGCCGTCTCGGCCAACGCCTCGATCCGCATCCAGGGCCTCGACGGCCGCTACACGCAGCTGCTCAAAGACGGATTCCCGCTCTACGGCGGCTTCTCGGGCGGGCTGTCGCTGCTCCAGACCCCGCCGCTGGACCTCGCGCAGGTCGAGATCATCAAGGGCCCGGCCTCGACGCTCTACGGCGGCGACGCCATCGCCGGGCTCGTCAACCTCGTGAGCCGGATGCCGGGCGCGGAGCCCGAGCGGTCGCTCATCGTCAACGCGACGACCGCGGGCGGGCTCGACCTCGGGACGTACCTCGCCGCGCGAGGCCCGCGCCTGGGCTACACGCTGCTCGCCGCCGCCAACGGCAGCCGCGCCTACGACGCCGACGGCGACGCGTTCTCGAACCTGCCGCTCACGCGCCGGCTCACGCTCGCCCCGCGCGGCTTCTGGTACC
>JBBSUZ010000262.1:0-4443 GCA_038233965.1 Rhodothermales bacterium
ATCGTGGCGGAGGAGAAGGGCGTCGCGCTCATCCTCGCCCCGGCGGGTCCACTCGTCGTAACCGTCGACGCAGCGCGCGTGCGTCAGGCCGTCGCCAACCTCGTCGACAACGCGGTGAAGTACACGCCGCCGGGCGGGCACGTGCGCGTCTCGGTGGAGCGAGAGGAGGGAGTCGCCGTCGTCGCCGTCGAGGACGACGGGCCGGGCGTGCCCGCAGCCGACGGGCCGCGCATCTGGGACCGCCTCTTCCGCGGCGACGCGAGCCGGAGCGAACGCGGGCTGGGGCTCGGCCTGAGCGTCGTCCGCGCCGTCGCCGAGGCCCACGGCGGTGCGGCCGCGCTCGAGAAGGGTCCGCGTGGCGGCAGCCGGTTCATGCTGCGCCTGCCCCTCGCCAGTCCGGTCTCCTGATGCCGGCTCTCCCGAGTGCTCCTACGCCGCCGGGCGTCAACCGGCCGCTGCCCGACGCGGGCGGACTGGTCTGGATCGTCACGCTCGCGCTCGTGTGCTGTGCCGGGCTCGTGTGGGGGATGGCCCGGTGGGACGCCCGCACCCGCGAGCCCGTCGAGGTGCAGGCCGCCCCGGGGACGTTCGTCCAGGTCCCGCTCTCGGACGGCTCGGCGGTCCTGCTCGGCGGAGCGTCGGTGCTGCGCTACTCGCGCCGGTTCGGGGACGTCCGCGCGGTCGCAGTCGTCGGTGAGGCCTACGTCGAGGTGCGTCGCAACGCGGTGCCGTTCGTCGTGATGACCCCCGAGGCGACTGTGACGACGCGTGCCGCCCGGTTCGACGTGCGCTCGGAGCGAGGCCGGACGCGCGTCGCCGTCGAGCAGGGCGCGCTGCAGATCGCGCCGGGAGACCGTCCTCAGAGCGCCTCGGCGATGGGTGCCGGTGACGTTCGTGACGTCGTGCCCGGCTCCGCCGCTACCACGCCGGCCGGCGTGAGTGCCGCAGACGCTATGGCGTGGCGCGCCCCGGCCGGACATCCGTGACGTCGGGCTCCGACTCCTGGTGGCCGTGCCGGCCGGGTGTCCCGGTTGTAATCCTCGGGACAGGGCCGCGTCATGGAGTCTGGAGTTGCTTCGAGGCCCGACGGCCCGCTCGCTCGATTCCCCGGCACCCCCTCTGATGGCTCGTCTCGTCTTGCTCGCCGGGATGCTCGCGCTCGCGGGCTGCGCCCCGGCCGCCCCGATCCTCACGCTGCCGCCGCTCGGCGCGGCACGCCCCGCTGGCTCGGCCGACTCGGTCCGCTACGTCATCCACATCTCGGTCGACGGCCTGCGGCCCGACGCCGTCGAGCGGTTCGATGGTGCGGCCCTGCCTGCGTTCGCGCGCCTCCGCCGCGAGGGCGCGTGGACGCACAACGCGCGCACGGACGCCGATCTCCGCAAGACGCTCCCCGCGCACACGGACCAGATCACCGGGCGCGCCGCGCTCGGCCCGGCCGGCCACGGCTGGACGGTCAACACCGACCCCGCGCCGGGCGTCACGATCCACTCGAACCACGGGAGCTACGTCGCGAGCGTGTTCGACGTCGTCCACGACGCCGGGCGGCGCACGGGCGCGTTCGTCAGCAAGTCCAAGTTCTCGCTCGTCGACCTGAGCTACGACGCCGACCACGGCGCGCCCGACACGACCGGACCGGACGACGGCCGGGACAAGATCGACACCTTCGTCTACGCCTCCGACACGGCCGAGCTCACAGACCAGTTGCTCGCCGACGAGGCGCGCGAGCCGTTCGCGTACGCCTTTCTCCACCTCCGCGACCCCGACGCGACGGGCCACTGGTGGGGCTGGAGCGTCCGCCGCGGGAGCCACTACCTGCGCGCCGTGCAGCGGGCCGACGTGCAGGTCGGTCGCGTGCTCGCCCTTGTCGATCGCGACCCGCGCCTGCGCGGCCGCACGGTCGTCATCGTGACGTCCGACCATGGCGGGACGGGCCACAGCCACTACGCCGAGCGGCCGCGTCACTTCACGGTCCCGTTCTACGTCTGGGGCGCGGGTGTCGCGCCGTCCGACCTCTACGCCGATACCCCCGAGACGCGGCAGGACCCGGGCGCCGAGAACGTCGGGTGGGACGCGCTGCGGCAGCCCGTCCGCAACGGCGACGCGGCCAACCTCGCGCTGGCGCTGCTCGGGCTGCCGCCCGTGCCGGGCTCGACGATCGGCACCCAGCATCCGCTTCGCGTGTCCGAGACACCCCGGTCTGCGCCATGACGCCTCGCCCCGACACGCTCGCTCGCCGGGCCGACGCCGCGCTCGCGGCCCGCTTCCCGGACGCCTGGCCGCTCGTCCGCGGGCGGTTCACGCCCGGTGCCCGCTACGGCCTCGGCCTGACGCTCGCGCTCGCGGCCGTGTGGCTCGGCTTCTGGGCCTTTTTCGAGGTCGTCGAGCTGTGGGCCGGGCTGCCGGCGCTCGGCCGCCTCGACGCCGGGGTGCAGGCCGCGATCGGGCGCCTCGTGAGCCCCGGCCTGACGCCGGTCGTCCGCGCCGCGACCGAACTCGGCGGCGTCGCGTGGACCGTCGTCGCCGGGCTCGGCGTCGCGGTCTGGCTGGGGCGGCGTCACACGTGGTGGGTGTGGGCGTGGGTGGGGACGCTCGTCGGCGGCGAGGCGCTCCTGTGGGCCTTCAAGACGTTTTACCACCGGACGCGGCCCGTCGGGCAGCTCATCCCGGCGCACGGCTACAGCTTCCCGAGCGGCCACAGCACGACGGCGATGCTGATCTACGGCTTCGCAGCCGTCTATGCATGGACGCACCTCCGCGGTGCCGCGCGCGCGATGGCCGTGGCCGGGTGCGTGGTCCTCATTCTCGTCGTCGGCTTCAGCCGGATGTACCTCGACGTCCACTTCGCGACCGACGTGGTCGGCGGGTACACCCTCGGCGCGACGTGGCTCGTCGCTGCGCTCGGGCTGGCGCGGGCGTTCGCCAGCCGAGACGCGACCCCCGGCCCGACCGATCCCCTTTCCTCCTTTCCTCGATCCCGATGACCCGATCCCTGACCCTTCTCGCGTGCCTCGGCCTCGCCGCCTGCACCGACGCCTCGGCTCCGGCCGACCGGCCGGTTGCCGACTCGCTGGTCGCCGTACTGCCTGCCGACACGGTGGCCGACGCCCTGCCGCCCGCCGTGATACCTCCGCCGGCCGCTGCATCGGCCTTCGCCGCGGCGCATCCCAACGCGACCGGGGCCCGCTGGACGGCGGAAGGCGACGACGTCGAGGTCGCGTTTACAGAGGCCGGAACCGACATGGCCGTGATCTACGACGCGGCGGGTGCCGAGGGTGCCGTCGAAACGAAGGGGGTTCTCACCGACCTGCCTGCGCCGGTCCAGGCTGCCGTCGCGCGCGACCACGCCGGGCAGCGCCTGACCGAGGCCGCCACGATCGTCGAGGACGGCCAGACGACCTACGAGGTCCTCGTCGACATCGACGGGACGCCGACGGACGTCGTGTACCACGCCGACGGCACGCTCGTCGCGAACTGACCGCCGCTCCGGATCTGTCCTGCTATGCTCCGGGTGTCGGCCGTGGCGGGCGTGGCCGGGCGTGGCCGGGCGTATCGTGCCGGAGCGCAGGCGTCCGGCGAGGGCGCTCTGGATGTCTGACGAGCCTGTCCAACGTGTAATGCAGCGGATAGCCTCGGCTCACGGATGCAGCCGTTCTTTGAGGCTCACCCAACCGCTACGACGATGATCCGACAGGCTTCCCTTCTCGCGCTCGTGCTCGGCCTCAGCGCGTGCGCCAACGACCCGGCCCCCGCGCCCGCCGCATCGGAGCAGGCCGAGGCCATGGACGCGCCCGGGAATGAGGCCGAAGCGTCCGATGCCGTCGAGCCGCCCGCGGCCGTCGTCGCGGCCTTCCAGAGCGGCCACGCCGGCGCGACGGACCTCTCGTGGTCGCAGGAGAGCGACGGCGGTTACGAAGCGTCCTTCACCGAGGGCGGCGAGCACATGTCGGTCATCTACACCGCTGCAGGCGCGCCGGGCGAGGTCGAGACTGAGATCGCCGTCGCGGATCTCCCCGCCGCCGTCACAGCCACGCTCGCCCGCGACTACGCCGGCACGACGGTGAACGAGGCCGCCCGGATCGTCGCTGCCGGAAAGACGACGTACGAGGCCGAGATCACGGAGAACGGTCGGCCGCGCGACCTCGTCTTCCAGGAGAATGGCACGCTCGTCGAGTCGGCCGCGACGGAGACCGACTGACCTGCGTGCTGCGTCGTCTCGCCCTCGTCTGCGCCGTCGCCGCCGCCCTCACCGGCGGCGCGGGCTGCGCGCGGTACGTGGCGGCGCCGCTCTCGGCCGAGGCCGTCCGCGCCGCGCTTGCAGTCCCGCCGTCCGACTCGCTCGCCGTGCGGGCGGCGCGGCTGAGGCATCCCGCGCTTGCGCCGGTCGCGCTCGACCTCGCGGACGGGCTCACGCCCGACGAAGCGGCCGTGGTCGCCGTCCTC
>JBBSUZ010000263.1:0-4433 GCA_038233965.1 Rhodothermales bacterium
ACCGTCCCGGAGCGCGAGACCGACCCGCCGACGTTCTCGCTCGGCGAGATCGCGGTCCCCACGCCCGGCCGCCTCATCGTCGCGACGGGCCGGACGCCGGCCGAGGCAGTCGCGAAGGCACGCGCCGCGCTCGGGCAAGCGACCGACCTGCGCGAGGAACGCTCGGCCCGGATGGCCGCGATCGTCAAAGACGCGCCCGTCACGACGTCCGATGACCGCACGAACAAAGCACTCAACTGGGCGCTGCTCTCGCTCGACGCCCTCGTCGTCCGAAGCGCCTCCGGCCGGACGATCCTGATGTCGGGGCTGCCCGGCCTCGAGCCCGGCGGCATGCGCTCGACGATGGAGACCGTCCCGGCCTTCCTCGCTTCGGGGCAGTGGGAGACGGCCCGCGCGCTCCTGCTCACGACGGCCGGCGCGCAGCTCTTCGACCGCCGCCTGCAGCCGCTCGGCCGCGCCCCCGACGCCGTCGCGCTCGATGGCAAAGCCACCTTCGCGACGGCCGAAGGGACGCCGCTCTTCCTCGCCGCCGCGGGCGACATCGTCCGCACGACGGGCGAGCGCTCGCTCGTCTCGTCCGGCCCCAACTTCTGGTTCAAGACCGTCTTCGCGCTGCGCGGCGTCTACGAGCGCGACTCGCGGCAGGGCTCGCAGACCGACACGCTGGCCTTCCTCACGACGCGCGAGGGCCGCGGAACAGCGCTCGACGGCGACCCGGCCGTCCGCGGCGTCGTCCGCTCCGCCGCCCCGGCCGAGGCGCAGGGCGCGCTCTGGCAGGCGCTCCACGCCGCGGCCGACTTCTCGCGCATCATGGGCGTCTCGCAGCGCTCCAACGCCCGGTGGTACGCCGACACGTCGGCCGTGCTCGCGCGGCGCTTCGACACGGCGTTCGGGCGCGGCCCGCTCCTCGCCGACCGCCTCGACGCTCGCCAGCAGCCCGTCGACGACGTCCGCCCCGGCGGCCTGCTCGCGCTCGCCCGCTTGCGCGGCGCCCTGCCCGATGCGCGCCGCGCCGCGCTCGCGCGCCCGCTCGCCGAGCGCCTCGTCTTCCCCTACGGCGTCGCGACGCTGGACCAGGCGGACAGCCTCTTCCACCCGTACGTCGACAGCCGCGGTGGCTACTCGCTGCCCGCCGCGCGCACCGAGGGCCTCGTCTGGCCGAGCCTCGCCGGGCCCGTCATCGGGCTCATGGCGCAGACGGGCGGGGCCGAGCCTGCCGCCGACCTCTTCGCCGCCCAGACCGACCTGCTGCTCGACCGTGGCACGGCCGGCGCGCTCCCCGAACTCGTCGACGGCAACCCGCGCGACGCGGAGGTCCCACCCGGCGTCGGCGGTGCGCCGGTGAGCCCGTGGGGACTCGCCGGGCTGATCCAGGCGGCCGTCGAGGGCATCGTCGGCGCGACGATGGCGAGCCCGGACACGCTCGTCGTCGAGCCGCACCTCACGGACACGTGGGGCGCGACGACGCTCCGGATGCGCATGGGTAAAGGCCGCGTCACGCTCCACCTCACGCCCGACGGGAATGGCTATGACGTCTCCGTCGTCCCGACGGGCGCGCTGCCCGCCGGCGCCACGCTGCGTCTCCGCGCCGGCGGCGCAGACGTCTCGCTGCCGCTCGCGGCGGTCACGGGCGACACGCTCGTCGCCGCGCGCGACTCGTTCGCGGTCGCCCTGTCGAGCGGCACGGTGACCGTCGATGGCGAGTCCGTCGAGTCCCGCCCGCTCGCGGCTCCGCCCGACGTCTGGTCCGGCTTCAACTTTGCCGCGCCCGACATCCGCGACGAGTACCCCGTCACGCGCGCCCGCGCCGAGCGCCGCTCGCTCGCGCCGACGCAGGTCCGCCGGGACAATCCCGCCGCCGGCGTCGCGCTCACCGAGACGGACCCCGCCGGCGACGACTGGGGCGCGACGAGCACGTTCACCTACCCCGAGGGCGTCGAAGCGGGCGCGCTGGACGCGACCTACCTCGAGGTCGCCCGCGACGACTCGACGACCTACTTCCGGATCGAATTCTCGAGCCTGCCTGCGGGCGACGTCCGGACCGTCGTCGCCATCGCGCTCGACACGGGCGAGGGCGGCGAGCGGACGGTCGGGCGCAACGCGCGCTACGCCTTCCCCGAGTCCGAGGCTTTCGACTTCGTCATCTACGCCGGCACGGACGTCGCCGTCGAGGACGGCCGCGGCAACGAGATCGCGACCGTCACCGACGCCGGCGTCTTCGACGCGAGCACCGGCACGCTCACCCTCGCCATCCCGACGCTGCTGCTGCCGCGCCTGGCGCGCGGCACCAAGGTCACCGTCCTCGTCGGCGCCAACGACGGCGACGGCGGCTTCCGGTCGGTGCGCCGCGGCGCGGCCGGTGAGGACGGCGGCGGCCGCGCCGCAGCCGACTCGCCCAACGTCTACGACGTCGTCGTGGGCACGATGCGATGACCGGGCGCGCCGCCACACGGATCGAGGCGCTATGTCATCCTGATCGAGCGGGCACCGCATGCTGTGCCCCTACTTCTTGTTGATCTATGAAAACCGTTCTGTCTCGCTTCGGGGCCTACGCCGTGCTGGCGCTGTTTGCCTTCATCGCCATCTTCCCGATCCTGAACATCATCACGGTCTCGCTGCGGCCGAGCGACCAGCTGCTGCAGCGGTCGCTCGCGATCATCCCCGAGGGCGCCTCGCTGAACAACTACCGGGTGCTGCTCACCGAGACGGCGTTCCTGAAATGGCTCGGCAACAGCCTGCTCGTGTCGCTCGTGGTGACCATCACCGGCGTCACGCTGGCCTCGACGGCCGGGTACGCGCTGAGCCGCTTCCGCTTCAAGGGCCGCAAGGGCGCGCTCTCGGGCATCCTCGTGACGCAGATGTTTCCGGCGACGATGCTGCTGCTGCCGCTCTACATCGTGCTCGTCCGGCTCGGGCTGATCAACTCGTACGTCGGCATCGTCGTGATCTACACCGCGACGGCGCTGCCGTTCTGTGTCTGGCAGATGAAGGGCTACTACGACACGATCCCGGCGAGCCTCGAGGAGGCCGCGCGCATCGACGGCGCGAGCCCGTGGCAGGCGTTCTACAAGGTCATCCTGCCGCTCGCCGCGCCCGCGCTCGTCATCACGGCCCTGTTCTCGTTCATGTCGGCGTGGAACGAGTACGTCGTGGCCGCGGTGGTCCTGCAGGACACCGAGCTGTTCACGCTGCCGGTCGGCCTGAAGCTGTTCCAGTCGTCCCTCGCGACGCAGTGGGGGCTCTATGCGGCGGGCTCGCTCCTCGTCTCGATCCCGGTCATCGCGCTCTTCCTGGTCCTGAGCCGCTACCTCATCTCGGGCCTGACCCTCGGCGCGGTGAAAGGGTGAGAATGGTCGGCTGGAATAGTTTCGACCAATGTGCCTCACCAACAAAAGCACGTCATCCCGCCGGGTAAACCCGGACCTGACTCGATCCGGGATCTGCCTTTCGCCTTTCTCGACTCGGATCAATGCAAAAGACAGATCCCGGATCGAGTCAGGGATGACAGGAAGGGAGAGAGGCGCTGGCATTGGGCGTCGGCGCGTCTGCATTCGCCCCGCTGGCCGCTGGCCGCTCGAACCCGCGCAGGTTTAACAGACCCTCCGCGGCGTGGAGGGGAGTTTGAGGGCACGTCCGCCGATACCTCGCGGATCTCTGACCGCAAGCCACTCCCCGCATGAACATCGCAGTCGTCGGCACCGGATACGTCGGGCTCGTCTCGGGCACCTGCTTCGCCGAAATGGGCAACACCGTGCTCTGCGTCGACATCGACGCGGGCAAGGTCGAGAGCCTCGCCGGCGGAACGCTCACCATCTACGAGCCCGGCCTCGAGGTGTACTTCGACCGCGGCCGCCGCGAGGACCGCCTCCAGTTCACGACGGACCTCGCGTCGGCTGTCGAGATGGCCGAGGTCGTCTTCCTCGCCCTCCCGACGCCGCCCGGCGAGGACGGCTCGGCCGACCTCTCGTACGTCATGGGCGTGGCCGGCCAGATCGGCGAGCTGCTCGCGGCCAACCCCGGCTGGGGCTACAAGGTCATCGTCGACAAGAGCACCGTGCCCGTCGGCACGTCCGAGCGCGTCACCGAGGCGCTCGAGGCGCCGGGCGTCAAGGCGGGCGACCGCTTCGACGTGGTCTCGAACCCCGAGTTCTTGCGCGAGGGCGTCGCCGTGGAGGACTTCATGAAGCCCGAGCGCGTCGTCGTCGGGACCGGCTCCGCGCGCGCGGCCGAGGTCATGACCCGCCTGTACGAACCCTTTGTTCGCTCCGGCAACCCGATCCTCGTCATGGACGAGAAGTCGGCCGAGATGACCAAGTACGCGGCCAACGCACTGCTCGCGACCAAGATCACGTTCATGAACGAGATCGCGACCGTGTGCGAGCGCGTTGGGGCGGACGTAGACAAGGTGCGCCGCGGCATCGGGACGGACAGCC
>JBBSUZ010000264.1:0-4428 GCA_038233965.1 Rhodothermales bacterium
CCGAGGAGATCCACGCCGTCGCCTCGGCGCAGGAGATCGCGACCGGGCACGTCCAGGACTTTGCCGACGAGTGCCCGGGCCTGCGCAGGCTCGCCGTCGTCGCGCACGACGAGGCGCCGGGCGCCGCGTGGAGCCTGCTCGCGCGCGCCGCCTCGACGGCGACGTCCGCGCTTGCCCTCGGCGCCTCCGGAGTGGCCCGCGTCGCGCCCGCCCTCCGCACCATCGCGTCGTGGAGAGGCCTGCTGGACCTCGACATCGAGGCGGCCTTCTCGGGCGACGACCTGGAGCGCGACCTGTGGCCCGGCCTCGGCCTGACGGCCTGACCCGCACCCTATCTCTTCCCATCTCTTCCGATGCTGACCTACACACACGCGCCCGAGTCGCGCCTCGCCGCCTCCACCGAGGCGCTCCTCCGCCGCGTCCCCGCCAGTCCTGACGCCGAGCGCCTCGTCGTCCGCGCGCCGTTCACGGGCGAGCCGACGGCCGCGCTCCCGCTCTGCACGCCGGACGACATGCGCGCCGCGGTCGACCGGGCGCGCCGGGCGCAGGCGCGGTGGGCCGAGACGCCGCACCGGACGCGCCGCGCGATCCTGCTCCGCTACCACGACCTCGTGCTGAGCCGCCAGGACGAGCTCATGGACCTCATGCAGCTCGAATCCGGCAAGGCGCGCCGCCACGCGCTCGAGGAGGTCCTCGACGTCGCGATCGTGTCGCGTCACTACGCCGTCCGCGCCGAGCGGATGCTGCGGCCACGCCGGCGCCGCGGCGCGCTCCCGCTGCTCACCTCGACGGTCGAGCACCGCCACCCCGTCGGCGTCGTCGGGATCATCGCGCCGTGGAACTATCCGCTCTCGATGGCCATCACGGACGCGATTCCGGCCCTGCTCGCTGGCAACGCGGTCGTGCTCAAACCCGCCGAGCAGACCTCGCTGACGGCGCTCCGGGCCGTCGAGCTGCTCGTCGAGGCCGGACTGCCCGACAGTCTCGTCCAGGTCGTCACCGGCGACGGGCCGACGCTCGGCCCCGCCCTCATCGGCGCCGTCGACTTTGTCGGCTTCACGGGCTCGACCCCGACCGGCCGCACGGTCGCCGTCGGTGCGGCCGAGCGCCTCATCCACAGCTCGCTCGAGCTCGGCGGCAAGAACCCCGCAATCGTCCTCGATGACGCCGACCTCGACCGCGCCGTCGAGGGGCTCGTCCGGGGCGCGTTTACGAGCGCGGGCGGGCTGTGCGTCTCCATCGAGCGCGTCTACGTCCAGGCGGGCGTCTATGACGCGTTCGTGCGCCGCTTCGCCGCGCGCGTCGAGCGGATGCGCCTGGGCGCGTCGGCGGACTATTCGGTCGAGATGGGCTCACTCGTCTCGCAGGCGCAGTTCGACAAGACGGCCGAGCACGTCGCGGACGCCGTCGCCAAGGGGGCCGTCGTCCGGGCCGGCGGACGGGCTCGGCCCGACGTGGGCCCGTTCTTTTACGCGCCGACCGTGCTCGAAGGCGTCACGCCCGCGATGCGCGTCGCGGCGGAGGAGACGTTCGGGCCGGTCGTCTCGGTCTACCGCGTGGCCGACGAAGCAGAGGCGGTCCGCCGGGCGAACGACAGCGACTTCGGCCTCAACGCGAGCGTCTGGACGCGCGACACCGCGCGCGGGCGCCGCCTTGCGCAGCGCCTCGCCTGCGGGACGGTCAACGTCAACGAGGCCTTTGCGGCCACGTGGAGCTCGGTCGACGCTCCGATGGGCGGCATGAAGGCGTCCGGCGTGGGCCGCCGCCACGGCCGCGAGGGGCTGCTGAAGTACACCGAGGCGCAGACGGTCTCGGTCCAGCGCGGGCTGCCGCTCGGCCCCGAGGCCGGCCAGGACGCCGCCCTCTACGCGCGACTCATGACGGGCGCACTCCGCACGCTCCGCCACATCCCGTTCCTCCGCTAGTCATGTCCAAGACACTTTTCCTGACCGGCTTCCCCGGTTTTCTCGGCTCCGCGCTCGCCGGCCGCCTCCTCGACCGCCACGACGCCGACGTAACGATCACGGCGCTCGTCCAGCCGCGCTACAAGTCGCTCGCCGAGACGCGCATTCGCGATATCGAGTCTGAGGGCGACGGACGAACAGGCCGCCTCGTGCTCGTCGAGGGCGACATCACGCAGGAGCGCCTCGGCATGGGCGCCGAGGCGTACGCCGACCTCCAGACGCGCGCGCACGAGGTCTACCACCTCGCCGCCGTCTACGACCTGGGCGTTGCGCGCGAGCTCGCGATGCGCGTCAACGTGGACGGCACGCGCCACATGCTCGCCTTCGCGGCGGGCGTGCCCGCGCTGCGCCGCTTCCACTACGTCAGCACATGCTACGTCAGCGGGCGCACGCCGGGCCTCTTCCGCGAAACGGACCTGGTGCGTGGGCAGGCGTTCAACAACCACTACGAGCAGACGAAGTACCTCGCCGAGGTGGACGTGCAGGAGGCGATGCGCGGCGGCCTCCCGGCGACGGTCTACCGCCCGGCGGTCGTTGTGGGCGACAGCCGGACCGGCGCCACGCAGAAGTACGACGGGCCGTACGCGCTCGTCCAGTGGATGCTGCGCTGGGGCTGGCTCGCGCCCGTGCCCGTCCTCGGTGACCCGGCGACGCACTACCTCAACGTCGTGCCACAGGACTTCGTCGTCGACGCGATCGACGTGCTGAGCGCGCTCGACGCGTCCGAGGGCGAGGTGTACCAGCTCGCCGACCCCCGCCCGCCGTCGATCGCTCAGATGGTGCGCATCCTCGGCGAGGCGACGCACAAGACGCCGGTAAAGCTGCGGCTGCCTCTCAGGCTCGCCCGCGAGGCGCTCCAGCGCATTCCGGCTCTGGCCGCGTGGACGAACTTTGAGCCCGAGTCGCTTGCCTACTTCTCGCACCCGACTCAGTACAGCACTGCGCAGACGACGCGGGACCTCGCGGGCAGCGGCGTCGCGTGCCCGCCGTTCGCGTCGTACGCCGACCGGCTCGTGAGCTTCGTCGAGGCGCACGCGGACGTGAGCGCCGCAGCGATGGTTTAGACGCGTGCGGACCTGTTCTCGTGTCCAGGTTCCGCAGCGGCGTGTCGAGTCCGGCTGTTGGTCCCAACCGACCGGATGAACCATGGTGGTGTCGTCTTGGCGCGTCCGAGAAACGGCCGGTTTTCGGACACGCCGAGGTGTTCGGGCAAATCGTTTCCCAGCCCATTGTTCAGCGTTCGGAAACCCGGCCTGATGGTCGCGCCCAACAAGTGCCCAGAGTGTTGTCTTTCGCGATGCCCCTGCGCGTCTCCGGCGGCCTACATGCTCGTCGGCACTACCCGTGTTTCGACGGCAGCCTACCATACCGCGCTCCAGAAGAAAGCACTGCCGGTCCCGGCCGTCGCATGCCCTCCGCGAGGCGCGGGATGGCTAAGTCCTTTCGAACCGCCCGCCCCTCTCTGGAGTGGTCTTCTACGGACAGAAAAAGGCCGGTCAGCTCCCCTTCAGGAGACTGACCGGCCTTCGTACACCCGAGTGGATTCGAACCACTGGCCTTTGGTACCGGAAACCAACGCTCTATCCAGCTGAGCTACGGGTGCGTGCGGTCAAGATACGCCTGCGCCGCGCCGGCCGCGCCTCCAAGACGCCGTGAACCGTGCCCGCAGGCTCAGGCGATGAGGCCTTCGACGACTCCGCCGTCGCCGCTCGCGTCGTGGGCCGGGCGGGCAGCGTCCGCGCCTTCAGCCGTCAGCGAGCCCAGCGCGAACGCGCACGCGGCCCACGTGAGGCCCGCGCCGAAGCCGACGAGTGCAAGCATGTCGCCCGGCTTCGCCCGGCCTGAGTCGAGCGCCTCGCTCAGCGCGATCGGGATCGACGCCGCCGACGTGTTGCCGAAGCGGTCCACGTTCATCACGACCTTCTCGGCCGGGACGCCGAGCGCGTGGGCGGCGTACTCGATGATGCGCGCGTTGGCCTGGTGCGGGATCAGCAGGTCCACGTCGTCCATGCCGAGCCCGGCCTTGCCGAGCACACGCTCGACGGACTCGACCATCGTGCGCGTGGCAAACTTGAAGACGGCCCGGCCGTCCATCCGGATGTAGTGCAGGCGCTGGTCCACGGCCTCCTGTGAGACCGGGATGCGGGTGCCGGGGCACGGCGCGATGATGGCCTCGAAGGCCGACCCGTCCGAGCCGAGCTCGAACCCGTGCATGCCGCACGGCTCGTGCGACGCGCGCAGCACGACCGCTCCGGCGCCGTCGCCGAAGAGGACGCACGTGTTGCGGTCGGTCATGTCGAGGTTCTTCGAGATCGTCTCGGCGCCGACGAGCAGGATCGTCCGGTACGCGCCCGTCCGGATAAACTGCTCGGCGGTGACGAGGCCGTAGACGAAGCCCGTGCAGCCGACCATGAGCGTCATCGCGCCCGCGCGGCTCGCGCCGACGCGGTGCTGGACCTGGCTC
>JBBSUZ010000265.1:0-4410 GCA_038233965.1 Rhodothermales bacterium
GCGACCGCCGCAAGGCCATGCTCGAGGACATCGCGGTCCTCACGGGCGGCACCGTGATCGCGGAGGACGCGGGCTACAAGCTCGAGAACGCGACGCTGGAGTCGCTCGGCCGCGCCAAGCGCGTCGTCATCACCAAGGACAACACGACGCTGGTCGACGGCGCCGGTGAGCAGGACCAGATCACGGCCCGGATCAACCAGATCAAGGCGCAGGTCGACACGACGACGTCGGACTACGACCGCGAGAAGCTCCAGGAGCGCCTCGCGAAGCTCTCGGGCGGCGTCGCGGTCCTCAAGATCGGCGCCTCCACGGAGCCCGAGATGAAGGAGAAGAAGGCCCGCGTCGAGGACGCGCTGCACGCCACGCGCGCGGCCGTCGAGGAGGGCATCGTGCCCGGCGGCGGCGTCGCCCTCGTCCGCGCCATCTCGGCGCTCGACGGCCTCGATGGCGACAACGAGGACCAGAAGGCGGGCGTCCAGATCGTGCGCCGCTCGCTCGAGGAGCCGCTCCGCATGATCGTCAACAACGCCGGCCTCGAGGGCTCGGTCGTCGTGCAGAAGGTCAAGGACGGCACCGGCGCGTACGGCTTCAACGCCCGCACCGAGGAGTACGGCGACCTGCTCGAGATGGGCGTCGTCGACCCGACCAAGGTCACGCGCACGGCGCTCGAGAACGCAGCATCCGTCTCGGGCCTGCTCCTGACGACGCAGACGGTCATCGTCGACATGCCGGAGCCGGAGTCCGCGATGGGCGGCATGGGCGGCGGCGGCGGGATGGGCGGCATGGGCGGCGGCATGGACTTCTAAAGTCCGCGCCCCTGCGCTCTGCTCTGCGGGCGGTCTCTCTTCGGGGGGGCCGCCCGTTTGCGTTTCGGCACGTCGGTCGGGACGTCACCTCGAACCCCGGATGCACGACGGCCGTCCGAGGCCGCTCCACCGCGACGTCCCCGATGCCTGCCCTCCTCCTGACGCTCGCCGTCCTGCTCGCCGGGTGCACCGTCCCGGTCGGTCCGCAGCAGCCCGACGCCACGGACGCGCCCCCGCTACGCATCGCCGACGTCGAGCGGGGCGTCCACGACGCGACCAACGCGGCGCGGCGGCGCGAGCGCCTCGGCGCGCTCGCGCAGGACGACGCGCTCGCGGCCGTCGCCCGGCGGCACAGCGCGGACATGGCGCGGCGCAGCTATTTCTCTCACACGTCGCGCGACGGCGCGGACGTCAACGCGCGCGCGGGCCGCGACGGCCTGACGTGCCGCGTGACGACAGGGCGGCAGACACGGGTCGGCTTTGCCGAGAACCTCGCGCAGGTGTGGCGCTACAGCCGCTGGCGCGAGACGCGCTCCGCCGGAGGCGCACGGCGGACGTACGACTGGCGCACGACGGCCGAGATCGTCACCGAGACCGTCGACGGCTGGCTCGGGAGCCCCGGCCACCGCCGCAACCTGCTCGGGCCCGCGACGCGCGAGGGCATCGGCGCGGCCGTCTCAGACGACGGCGCCGTCTACGTGACGCAGGTGCTCTGCTGACGGTCCGCAGCCGGGCGCGGGACGGCTGGCCGGGGCGTGGCCGAGCGAGGCGGCGGGCCGAGGCGGAACGTCCGCGAGAGGTGGCCCGGCGTGGCACGTGCGAGAACGGGACGGCCGGCAGACCGTCGCGACCGGCCCAACCGGACGAGCGCGCGCGCGCGCGGCCCGAACCGGCGCCACACGACGTAGGTCACCGCCGCCTTGACGGCATAGCTTCCGACGAACAGAGCGACGTGGACGGCAGTCATCGGGGACGGCGGGGCGGGAGACGAACGGCGGCAGAGCACACGTATCGTCCACCCAACGGCAGTCCGTAGCGCGATGGTTCACCTCCGGTCCGATTCGGCGCGTCTTCCTGAACTCCGCTGCCCGCCGAGCATTTGCGATCCATGACCGCTCCCCTCCCCAACCGCTTTCGCCGCCTCGCGTGGGGCGCGCTGCTCTACAACGTGCTCGTCGTGCTGTGGGGCGGCGTCGTGCGGGCGTCCGGCTCGGGCGCGGGCTGCGGCGACCACTGGCCGTTCTGCAACGGCGAGATCATCCCGTCGAACCCGGCGCTGAACACGGTCATCGAGTTCGCACACCGCGTGACGTCCGGGCTGGCGCTGCCGATCGTGGCGGTCCTCGTGTGGCAGGCGTTCCGGCTGACGTCGCGCGGCTCGCTCGTCCGCAAGGCGGCGGCAGCGGCGGGCGTCTTTATCGTGCTCGAGGCCGCGCTCGGCGCGGGCCTCGTGCTGTTCAAGTACGTCGCGTACAACCCGAGCTACGCCCGCGCCGTCTGGATGGCGGCGCACCTCGTCAACACGCTGCTTCTGCTCGGCGCGCTCGCGCTCGTGGCGTGGTGGTCGCGCGGCGGTGCCGTTCCGGCGCGCGTCTCGACTGGCCGCGCCGTTGCGATCGGGTCGGCGCTCGCGGCCGTCCTCATTCTCGCGATGGGCGGGGCGGTGAACGCCCTCGCGGACACGCTGGCCGTCGGCGGTGGGCTGGACCCGGCCGAGCACCCGGTCGTCGCCGCGCTCGTCGGGCTGCGGTGGCTGCATCCGACGATGGCGTTCGTGGCGCTCGGCGTCGTGGCGGCGTCCGTGTGGTCGAGCCGCGGCTCCGGCACGGCCGTCGTGTCGCGCGGGACGACCGTCCTCGCGCTGTTCGTCGCGCAGATGGGCGTCGGGGCGCTGAACGTCGGGCTGAACGTGCCGGTGTGGATGCAGATCGTGCACCTGCTCGTGACCGACATCGTGTGGATCTCGCTCGTGATCTGGGCGGCCGAGGCGCTCGCAGCGCCGAGCCCGCAGGCGGCGCGCGAGGCGCGGCTCGCCGTCGCGGCCTGATGTGCGTCCTGTTCGCCGCCATCGGCGTCCACCCGCGGCACGCGCTCGTGCTGGCCGGCAACCGGGACGAGGCGCACGCACGCCCGACGTCGGGGCTCGCACGGTGGGCCGATGCGCCGCACGTCCTCGCCGGACGTGACCTCGAGGCGGGCGGGACGTGGCTCGGCGTGACGGACGCCGGCCGGTGGGCGACGGTCACGAACGTCCGCGACCCCGCCTCGGTCCGCCCCGATGCCCGCTCGCGCGGCGCGCTCGTCGCCGACTTTCTTCTCGGATCGGACATTCCGGCCGCCTACGCCGCGCGCGTCCACGCCGAGCGCAGTCAGTTCAACGGCTTCAACCTGCTCGTCGGCGACGGCGCCGACGTCTGGATCGCGTCGACGCGGCGCGACGCCGGGCCGCTCGCGCCGGGCGTCTACAGGCTCTCGAACGACACGCTCGACACGCCGTGGCCCAAGCTGGTGCGCGGCCGCGACGCCTTCGCCCGCGTCCTCGAGTCGGGCGATCTCGATGACGACGACCTGCTCGCACTCCTCGCCGACGAGACGCCGGCGGCCGACGCCGACCTGCCCGAGACGGGCGTCGGGCTCGAAATCGAGCGCGTCCTGTCGCCGCTCTTCATCCGTGGCGAGCGCTACGGCACGCGCGCCTCGACGGCCCTCCTGATCGGAAGTGGCGGGACGGGCGGGCGCATCACGGAGCAGACGTGGGGGCCGGGCGGCGTACCCGGCCCGCGCACGTCGCTCGCGCTCAGTCCGCCGGCGCGATCGTGATCCGCTCGCGCGTGCCGTCGCCCCGGACGACATCGACGCGCCACGGCGCCGCGTCGTCCGAGACCGTCGAGCGGACGGCGAACGGGCGCTCGATGGTGTGGCTGCCGCTGCCGGTGAGGATCTCGAGGGAGCGCTCGCGCGGGCTGAACGTCAGCCCGAGAAACGGCGCGTCGGCGTAGAGCGCGGTCGCGGCGCCGGGCCACACCATGTCGACCGAGACCGTGTGCGGCGTGTCGGTCGCGCGCGCCGAGAGCGCGTCGACGAAGGACGGCCACTCGTCGCGGGGCAGCGCCACGCCGAGCGGCGAGCCGGCGCGGACGGCGATCGGGCGGGCCGTCGGGCGCAGCGTCAGGACGGGGCACGCGGCCGTGCGGACGACCTCCTCGGCGACGCTGCCAAGCACCCAGCGTCCGATGCCGCGCCGGCCGTGCGATGCCTGAACGACGAGCTGCGCGCTCTCGGCAAGCCCGGCGATGCACGTCGCCACATGTCCTGTCTCGACCCGGGTCTCGACGTCGGGCCCGGCGTGCGCCTCGGCCCACGTCGCGAGCGTGTTCCGCGCTGCGGTGACGTCGGCCGTCCGGTCGAGCGTCGCCGTGGTGAGCATGTAAGGCATCGGCAGGTCGAGCGGCTCGACGACGTGGAGCGCGACGAGCGGCGCATGCCACGCCTCGGCGAAGGCCGCCGCGGTCTCGAGCGCCGTGTCGGAGCCCGACTCGAAGGCGACCGGCACGACGAGCGGGCCGCTGTCGCGAACCGGCGGGCCCGAGCCGACGGTGAGGAC
>JBBSUZ010000266.1:0-4408 GCA_038233965.1 Rhodothermales bacterium
CGTCTTCGCCGCGACGACGATGTTGGCGCCGTCGCGGGCCGCGCGCAGCGCGATGGCCTTGCCGATGCCGCGGCTCGCGCCGGTGATGAAGAGGGTCTTGCCGGCGAGCGTGGCCATGGGGGCGGGAGGCGGAGGACGGAGAGGGATGCCGCCGGGCGGCGCGGGTTCCGCTGCAAATGGTGGATCGGATCCACTCAGTGCAGGTATGTTCGGAGAGTACCGCCGGCGGCTCTCTTTCGCCCCCGGCCCCATCCCGTGCCGCTGACCCTTTCCGACGCGCTCCGCGCCAACCTCCGCGCCAGCCTGGTCGGGCGCGACGACGAACGCGCCCTCTTCTCGGCCGCGCTCGCCGCGGACACCCTCCCGTTCCACGTCATCCACGTGGTCGGGCCGGGCGGCGTCGGCAAGACGACGCTGCTGCGAGAGTTCGAGCGGATCGCCCGGGACGCCGGCGCTGCCACGGCCCTGCTGGACCTCCGCGACGTCATGGCGACGCCCGACGGGATCGCCGCAGCCGTCCACGCCGCCTTCGCCGGCGCGCCCGAGCGCGCGCGGCGCGTGCTCCTGCTGGACACGTTCGAGGCCGCGCAGGAGCTCGACGGCTGGCTCCAGCGCATCTTCCTGCCGGGACAGCCGGCGGAGCAGCTCGTCGTCATTGCCGGCCGACACCCGCCCGGCCCGTCGTGGACGGCCGACGCCGTCTGGGCCGACGCCGTCCGCACGCTCCCGCTCGGCAACCTCTCCGCGGCCGAGGCCGAGGCGTTCTGCACCAACCGCGGCGTGCCCGCGGCCGAGCGCCCGGGCGTGCTCGCGTTCACGCATGGCTACCCGCTCGCGCTCGCGCTCGTCGCCGAGCGCCTGCGCCAGCGCCCCGGCCTCCCCTTCATCCCCTCCGAGGCGCCGGACGTCGTGCGGGTGCTGCTGGACCGCTTCCTCCGCGACGTGCCGTCGCCCGAGCACCGGACGGCCATCGAGGGCGCCGCGCTCGTCCGCGCCGTCACCGAGCCGCTGCTCGCCGCGCTCCTCGCCGGCGCCGCCGACGCGCCCGCCGTGACGTCCCTCTTCGGCTGGCTCCGGGACCTCACCTTCGTCGACGACGGCCCGCGCGGCCTCGTGCTCCACGACGTCGCCCGCGAGGCCATCGAGTCCGACCTGCGGTGGCGCGACGGCGAGCGCTACGCGCTGCTCCACGGCCGCTCGCGGCGCTTCTACACGTCGCGCCTGCTCGCCGAGAGCCACGACACGGCGCTCGTGCTGGGCGACTACGTCCACCTCTACCGCGACAACCCGGTCGTGGCGCCGCTGCTCGGGCCGCTCGTCGGCGCGTGGCGCGGGGCCGCCGTCCACCCGGCCCGCCCGATGTGCCCGGCCGACGTGCCCGCGCTCGTCGCGATGACGCGACGGCACGAGGGCGACGCCGCCGCGGACGTCGCCGCGCACTGGTTCGCCGCACAGCCCGCCGCGACCGAGGTCTTCGACGCCGCCGACGGCACGCCCGCCGGCTTCCTGACAGCCCTCGCGCTGGACGAGACCGAGGCCGCGGACCGCGCGCCGGACCCGCTCGCGCGGTCCGCGTGGGCCGCCGTCGAGCGGACGCGGCGGCCGGGCGAGCGCGTCCTCCTGTTCCGGTTCTGGATGGATGCCGAGGCGCACCAGGGCCTCTCGGCCGTGCAGTCGCTCATCTTCGCGCGGACGGTCCACCTCTACCTCACCGTGCCGCGCCTCGCGGTGTCCCTGCTACCCGGCGCCGACCCGGACCTCTGGGGGCCGGTGTTCGCGTTCGTCGGGCTGGCGCGGTGGCCCGAGGCCGAGACGGCGGGCGGCCCCGGCGTGTTCGGCATCGACTGGCGCGCCGTGCCGCCGGCGGCGTGGCTGGACGGGCTCGCCGCGCGCGTTCCGATGGAGGTCCCCGCGCCGCCCGAGCGCATCGCGCCCGACGGCCGCGTCGTGCTCTCGCGCGAGGCCTTCGACGACGCGATCCGCGACGCGCTGCGGACGATGACGCGCGCGCACCTCATGGCCGACAACCCGCTCCTGCGCTCCGCCCTCGTCGACGAGGCGAGTGGGTCCGACGCGGGCCCGACCGAGCGGTCCGAGGCGCTCGTCGGGCACCTCACGCGTGCGGCCGAGACGCTCAAGGCGGCCCCCCGCGACGTCCCGCTCTGGAACGCGCTCCGGCTGACGTACCTCGCGCCGGCCCCGAGCCAGGCCATCGCCGCTGAGCGCCTCGACGTCCCCTTCAGCTCGTACCGCCGCCACCTCGTCCGCGGCATCGCGCACGTCGCGGACACGCTCTGGCGCGAGGAGACCGGCGGCTGACAGTCTCGCCGCGGAAACGGCGTCAGATCCGGCGGGTCGCGCGGAGCCACGCCTCGGTCCGCTCCATGCCGGCGTCGAGGCTGAACGCCGGGCGCCAGCCGAGCCGCCGCTCTGCCTTCGCGACCGAGTACGTGCCCGGGTGCGTGACGTACTCGAGCGTCCGCCCCGAGAGCGGCGGCGTGCGGCCGACGAGGCGGAACAGGCCCGCCACGACCGGCGCCGCGGCGACGGCGACCGGGTACGGGACGGACCGCAGCGGCACGCCGAGCATCGCCGCGTAGCGCCCGAAAAAGTCCCGCGGCGACACGCCCACGCCGCCCGTGACGTGGAACACCTCGCCCTCGCCTGCCGCGTGGCCCGCGGCCGCCAGCCCGCCGTCCACGACGTCGTCGACGTAGACGGGTGAGAGGACGCCGCGGCCGCCGTCGACGAGCGCGAAGCGGCCCGCGCGCAGCATCTCGACGGCCCGGACCGTCCACTGCGCCGACTCGGGGCCGTAGACGTCGCCCGGCCGGATGACGGTGGCGCGGACGCGGCCCGACAGCACGGCGGCGAGCACGGCGAGTTCGCCCGCGATCTTGGTGTCCGTGTACGGGTTGCCCGTCGCCCGCATCGGGCCCGTCTCGTCGACGCCGTCGGGGAAGGCCCGGCCGTGGACGACGATCGACGACAGATGGAGCAGCCGCCCGGCGTCGGCACTCGCGTCCAGGACGTGGCGCGTCGCGGCGACGTTGGCGCGCTCGAAGGCGGCGGCTGTCCCCGTCTCGCCGACGAGCGCGGCGGTGTGCACGACGAGGTCGGCGCCAGCGAGCGTGCGCTGCCACTCGCCGGGCTCGGTGAGGTCGGCTTTTACGGTTGACCACGGCGCGCCGGGCGGGCCGTCCATGACGTCGATGCCCGTCACGTGGTCGCCGCGCTCGGTGAGGGCGCGGGCGAAGGCGCGGCCGAGGAAGCCGCTCGACCCGGTGACGACGGCGCGCATCAGGGCTCGAGGTAGCTCACGACGCGCGCACTCAGCGCCCCGGCGGGCGCCTTGGCGAACCCGACGACGGCGCTGCGCTCGGCGCCGGCCGGGATGTACGGGATCTGCGCCTCGGCGCAGACGTCGGGCGCCGTCGGGCCGCCACGCCCGCAGGCTTCGACGCGGACGTCCTCGGCGGCCACGCCGCCGGCGTTGCGGACGGTGAGGGTCGCGAGCGCGCCGCGCCCCCCCGACCCGCGCGCCCCCGACGCGCGCGCCTCCGACGCGCGCGCCTCCGAGGCCGTCGCGCGGATGTCCGCCGGGCCGGCGGGGCCCCGCCACGCGCTCAGCCCGAGCGTGGCGAGCAGGGCGAGCACGAGCACGAGGCTCACGCCGAAGACGGCGTTCTCGGCGCCGTTGCGCGGGTGGCCCTGCGTTTTCTGGTCAGTCATGACGATCCGAGGAGGAGGCGGCCGGCGCTCGCGCCGAGCATCGCCGGGAACGAGAGCACGACGAGCGGCCCGGCGATGCCCATGGCGCTCGTCGGGTTGAGGGTGCCGAAGGCGGCGAGCATCGCGAGCGACGCGACGAGCGCGACGGCGTAGGTCACGACGGTCCCGCCGACGGGGCCCATCGCCGAGTTCGCGAACCGCTTCGCGCCACGGAACGCGCTGAAGTAGAGCAACCCACCACCGACGGCGAGCGACAGCACGACGAGCCCGACGAGCCGCCCGACGCCCAGCTCGGCTCCGAGCAGCACGACCTCCTCGGTCGGGGCGACGTTGCTCGCGATGAGGACGGCTCCGCACAGCGCGACCGCGATCTCGCCGCCGAGCGACCGGGGTTCTGGCCCGTCCCCGCCGTCGTCGTCGTCGCCGTCGTCAGGCGTCTGCCCGAGTTGCGCCGTGCCGACCGAGACGCCGATCGCGGCGACCATGCCCTCGAGCGTCAGCACGCCGAGCGCGTCCGCGCCGAACGCGTCGGGGAAGCGACCGAGCAGCGCGAGCAGACCCGCCGCGACGCACAGCCCGAGCCCCATCTCCTCGACCGACTCGAGCAGGGCATCGCCCAGGTCGTGCGAGCTGCTGATGCCGGCGAACTGGTTGTAGGCCACGAGCAGCGCGAACG
>JBBSUZ010000267.1:0-4402 GCA_038233965.1 Rhodothermales bacterium
AGCCCGCAGCCCGCAGCCCGCAGCCCGCAGCCCGGCGGCTCCGTAGATTGCCGGCCCCAGCCCCGAGCCCCGTGGAGACACCCGCCGACCCCGTCGCCGACGCCCCGGCGCGCGCCACCGCGCGCGCGGCCGAGCGCCCGCTCGTCGAGCTCAGCCACGTCGCGGTGAGCTACACCGAGCCCGGCGGCGCGCGCGTCGAGGTCGCGTCGGACCTGACGTTCTCGCTCGGCCGCGGCGAGATGGCGTACCTCATCGGGCCGACGGGCTCGGGCAAGAGCACGCTGCTGAAGCTGCTCTACATGGAGCTCTTCCCGGACCAGGGCACGGCCCGCGTCGGGTCGTTCGAGTCCGACTCGGTCCGCCCGGCGGACATCCCGATGCTCCGCCGCAGCCTCGGCATCGTCTTCCAGGACTTCCAGCTGCTCCCGGACCGCTCGGCCTACGAGAACGTCGCGTTCGCGCTCCACGCGACCGGCAAGAGCGGCCGCGACGTCCGCGACCGCGCCATGGCGGCGCTCGCGCAGGTCGGGCTGAGCCACCGCGTCAAGGCGCGGCCGTCCGAGCTCTCCGGCGGCGAGCAGCAGCGCGCCTGCATCGCGCGCGCCATCGCCAACGACCCCGTGCTGATCCTCGCCGACGAGCCGACGGGCAACCTCGACCCACGCGTCGCCGACGAGATCCAGAAGCTGCTCGTGCGCCTCAACCGCCAGGGCGCAGCGTTCCTGATGGCGACGCACGACTACCGCCTCGTCAAGGCGTTTCCCGCGCGCACGCTCGCGCTCGTCCGCGGCCGCCTCGTCGAGGTGGACCCCGAGTCCCTCTAGCATGCCCCGCCTCGCCTTCGCCTTGTTCGTCCTCGCCGCGCTCGCCGGCTGCCGCCAGCCCGACCTCTCGGCGGTCGAGCCGGCCGACCTCCAGTCCGCGCAGACGGCGTGCATGCAGGAGCGCGTGAGCGAAGGCCTCACGCGCCTCGACAGCCTCGACGACGCGCACCCGGGCAACGCCGACGTCCTCGCGATGCGCGGCACGTGCCGCTCGGTCCGCTTCGCCGCGGACTCGGTCCAGGCCGACGCCCGGGCCGCGTTCGACGACCTCTCGGCTGCGCTCGCGCTCATCGAGGCCGCGCCGGGCGCGTTCCAGACGGCGCCGGCCGGGCTCTACAACCAGCGCGCGTTCGTCGTCCAGAGCATGCGGCCGGACGACGCGGCGGCGATGATCGCCGATCTCGACCGCGCGGTCCAGCTCGCGCCCTCCAACCCGGTCTACGTGCTGGATCGCGGCGTCGCCCGCGCGATGGCCGGCGACACCGCCGCCGCCCGCGCCGACCTCCGCCAGTTCATCGCGCTCGCGCCCGCCGACTCGGCCCGCGCCGGCGCCCTCCGCGGCCTCCTCGGCGATCGCCCGGCCGCCTCCGACTCCGTCCTCTCCTTCCCGCTCGCACCGTGATCACCGTCGTCGACCACCCGCTCCTCCAGCGCGCCGTGACGCGCCTCCGCGACCGCGAGACGACGCACGGCGACTTCCGCCGCACGCTCTCGGACGCCGCGGCCATCCTCGCCTACGAGGCGCTGCGCTCGCTCCCCGTCGAGCCCGTCACCGTCCGGACGCCGATGGAGACCACCGAGGGCGTCCGGCTCGCGCGCGAGGTCGTCGTGGTGCCCGTCCTGCGCGCCGGCCTCGGCCTCGTCGACGGCTTCGTCCGCTTCGTGCCCGAGGCGCGCGTCGGCCACCTCGGCATGTACCGCGACGAGCAGACGCACGACCCGGTCGACTACTACTCGAACGTGCCGACGGCCGTCCGCGACGCGCGCGTGTTCGTCCTCGACCCGATGCTCGCCACGGGCGGCTCGGCCGCGGGCGCGATCAACCACCTCAAGCAGCGCGGCGCGTCCGACATCACGTTCGTCTGCGTCGTCGCCGCGCCCGAGGGCGTCGCGCGCCTCGCCGAGTACCACCCGGACGTCGACGTGTTCACGGCCGCGCTCGACCGCGAGCTCGACGAGAACGCCTTCATCCGGCCCGGCCTCGGCGACGCCGGCGACCGCATCTTCGGTACGACGCCGTGACCGCGCCGGCGCGCCCCGCCCCGGCCTTGCCGCCAGCCGTCGCGGCCGTCGTCGCGGACGCCAAGGCCGGCCTCGCCGCGCTCTACGGCGACCGCCTCGACCGCGTCGTGCTCTACGGCTCCTACGCCCGCGGCGACGCCCGCCCGGACTCGGACGTCGACCTGCTCGTCGTCCTCCACGGCGACGTCCGCCCGTACGACGAGATCAGAAGGATGAGTTTGCTCGGAATGGAGCTTCTCCTCAGAAGCGAGCTGTCCGTATCGATGCAGCCCTACTCGATCGACGTATACCGCGGATCTGAAAGCGGATTCATCCGGAACGTCCAGAACGACGGGGTCACGGTGTGACGGACGACCAGCGCATCCTTCTCGACAAGGCAGACCGCGCGATTCTGTCCGCTCGCGTTCTCCTGGACGAACACGACGTCGATGGAGCCATGAACCGGGCGTACTACGCTGCCTTCTACGCGGCGACGGCCGCCCTTCACGGACACGGTGAAGCGCCAAAATCGCACTCTGGAACACATGCGCGGTTCGCACTTCACTTTGTGCGCTCGGGTATGATGCCTCTGGAGACAGGCTCCCTGCTCAGGACCGTCTTCGACGCGCGCCAGCGCGCAGACTACGGCGCGACGTCGGTCTACGACGAGAACGCCGCCGCAGACGCACTTACCGACGCCGAGCGCTTCGTCGCCGCCGTCCGCCCCCTCGTGACATGATCGACCCCCCGTTCCACGTCCTCCACCTCGACAACCACGTGCTCGCGGTCGACAAGCCCGCCGGCATGCTCGCGCAGGGCGACGCGACGCGCGACCCCGACCTCGTCACGCTCGCGAAGGCCTACCTCAAGGAGAAGTTCGAGAAGCCGGGCAACGTCTTCGTCGGGCTCGTCCACCGGCTGGACCGGCCCGTGTCGGGCGTCGTCGTGCTCGCGCGGACGTCCAAGGCCGCGGCCCGGCTGTCGGCGCAGTTCGCCGGGCGGGACACGTCGGGAGGGCCCGAGAAACGCTACCTCGCCGTCGTCGAGGGCCGGCTCGAGGGCGGCGGCGAGCAGGTCGACTGGCTCATCAAGGGCGAGCGCGGGACGGTGAAGCGCGTCCGCGAAGGCACGACGGACGCCAAGCGCGCCGTGCTGCGCTGGGAGCCGATCGCGGTCGAGGGCCGGCGCACGCTCGTCGGCGTCGAGCTGGTGACGGGCCGGCCGCACCAGATCCGGGTCCAGCTCGCGGGGCTCGGCGCGCCCATCGTGGGCGACCTCCGCTACGGCGCGCCGGCTCCGTTCGGCGACGGCCGCAGCATCGCGCTCCACGCCGCCCGCGTGACCGTCGAGCACCCGACGACGCGCGAGCGCCTCGTCGTGTCGTCGCGCCCGCCGTGGCGCGGGCTGCTGGACGAGGCCGTCCGCCGCGCGACGGGCTAGCGCCGGGCGCGCCTCGGCGTGCGCCGCTACGGCGTCCGGTCGAGGTCGCCGATCGTGCGCGTGGACGGCGGGCGCTCGCGCTGCAGCCGCGCCGCGACGGCGTCGGCGCGGGCGAAGGCGCGGAGGACGTTCTCGCCGGCCAGCTTGCGGAGGTCCGCCTCGCGCCAGCCGCGGCGCAGCAGCTCGGCGAACAGCGCGGGGTAGGTGCTCACGTCTTCCAACCCGCGGACGGTCTCGGTGATGCCGTCGAAGTCGCCCCCGATGCCGACGTGGTCCGCCCCGGCGACGGCGCGCACGTGGTCGAGGTGGTCGGCGACGTCGCCGATGGTCGCGTGCGGCTGCGGGTGCGTGGTCGCCCAGTCGGCCATCGCGCGCATGGCACTCGCCGTGTCACCGACGGCGAGCGCGGCCCGGCCGACGGCATCGCGCGCCGTGTCCCAGTCGGCGACGGCCTGCGAGACGAACGACGGCACGAACGTCACCATGACCACGCCGCCGTTGGCGGGCATCCGGCGCAGGATGTCGTCCGGCACGTTGCGCGGGACGTCCGTGACGGCGCGGGCGGACGAGTGCGAGAAGATGACCGGCGCCTCTGTCGCGTCGAGCGCGTCGCTCATGGTGGCGGGCGAGACGTGCGAGAGGTCCACGAGCATCCCGATCCGGTTCATCTCGCGGACGACCTCGCGACCGAAGGCCGTCAGCCCGTCGTGGCGCGGCGCGTCGAGGGCGGCGTCCGCCCAGTCCAGCGTCACGTTGTGGGTGAGCGTCATGTAGCGGACGCCCAGCGCGCCGTAGGCACGGAGCACGCCGAGCGAGTTCTCGATGGCGTGCCCGCCCTCGATCCCGAGCACCGAGCCGACCTTCCCCGCGGCGCGGGCGGCGCGCAGTTCGGCCGCGCTCCGCGCCGGGACGAGTTG